>NZ_VIKY01000180.1:0-8748 GCF_009711925.1 Dolichospermum sp. UHCC 0352
GAACCCTCGTAATTTGGCTACAGTATTGATTAAGCCAGTTATTTAAATCACCAACAGATACAGATAAATCAAGAGAACGTTTGCTTGCTGGCGGTGGTTTGATTGGTAACTGGACGGCGTTTGCTTTATAAGCAGTACCATATAGATCACGGTGAAGTTTAGTTAAGAGGTTAGAAAGCTTATCTTTACTCAAAGGAGGTAATGCCAGCACTGCATCTTTAGTCCATCCGTCATATCCAATTCGATGCTTTTTTACAAAAGCTTTTCCACCAAGAGAGTCTACAAGTCTCTGAAAATATTCTGGTTTGATATGAGGTGGCGGTTCTGAAATGATTAGAACACGGCTTTGATCACGTAGTGGAGAAGTTAAACCTATGATTTGTATATGAAATGGATAGCTTTTACGAAATGAATTCTCTACTTGGTCAGCTTGTTCAGATGCTGCAAGCACTGCAAAAGCAGCACTCTGCATACCAAGCAACAATAGAATGGATACAAACACAGTTACAACAACTTTAGACAATTGGTTGCTCAATTTGAGGCCTTTGGTGGCTTGTGTATTAGAAGAGAAGTATGAGATTTGTTGCGAGCTAAATACATTTAAATCTAGTACGTGCATACTTGACAATAAATAATAACTACTATAAGAAATATCACTGAAATGATAGTAATTTCGGAAAAATAAAAAAATTAAGTGTAGCATCAGCAATAATGCAACTTAGGGTGTATAATAAATTCTTTATGAGCTAAAAATACTCCCCGTGTGGCTAATCAAACGAAACTGCCAATATTTTTCAGATGTGTAAACAATTATCAGGGTACTGCCGTTAGGTGTACAGATAAGTTCATCAATTTTGATATTAACAGCGATCGCATTAGAAACCCAGTCAAAAGTAGAAAACACGGTTAATATAGTCCCCTCGTTGGTTGTTGCAGTCTTGAGTTACCTGAAGGTTATCGGTAGGGGTGCTATCGCACAGAGGGGGCGTTGTTTTTCCCGGTATCGTTATGGCTATCAACATTCTTTCCAAAGCTGACAAGAAACTTTCTCAACTCAAAGATGGAATTCGAGTTTTGGCTTGGGAGCAGTACAAGATTGATCATCGTGTCAAAGGAAAAGAAGGTTATAAATTGTTTGAAGCGGAATGGTTAGAGCATGAGATTCATAAGATGAACCAAGCCAAGTTTGACAAGTTCATTGCAGATTTAGGTTATACCATTGATGATTTGCTTGGGGAAAGAACCAGGTATTACCAGAAACGTAATCAAGCTACTGGTATTGGTAATGAACCAGCAGAATTTGTTAGTGATGAATCCGCAAGTCCTGATTATTCTGAAAGTAATGAACCAGATGGTATTCCCTACTAATTAGTTTAAAGTCTTAGTCTCCTTCGGGGATTAGGACTTTTTTAATGCTCTCGCTTGTTGATATTAGTTATTAAGGAATAATCATGGCTCTTAACATCCCCAGTAAATTTGGTAGTGGTTTACCCGAAAAACCCAGTGATAAAAAGGGTATTGACTTTAATAAACTCAGTGAACAAATTCGTTTTGAACGTGAGTATATTCAACCCCACTTAACTAACCAACAGTGTGTATTGTACCATCATAGATGTGAGTTATTTGTGGGTAATTATTATCATGGTAAACATCATTTTCTAGATCATACCAACAGTGAAAGTGAAGATTACCCAGTAAATCGTAACTCTGAATATGATGAAGTTGGTAATATCTTAGCTCAGATTTAGTTTATTAGTCCTGACTCCATAGTTAGGACTTTTTGTATGTTTACTCGTTAGGGCGCTATCGCGGGGAGGAGGCGTTGTTTTTTCGGTATTCGTTATGATTATTATTGAACAGTTCAATCCCCAAATCTGTCAAGTTGAAAAAACCCGCTTCAGACTCAGTAACAAGGTTTTCAATGTCAGTGAAGGTTGGACTGAAGATTATGATGTTCTTGGTAGTTCTTATCTGTGGAGATATGATTACACTATTGAACAACAAAAAGCTATTTTCTGGAAAGAAATTCAACAGTATCTTTCCCGTTATCAAGAAGGTAAGTTGAAAGTTTGGGGAACAGAACCGAGTTGGTATCGTGGAATGTATTTTAAACATCTCATGCAGATTGTTGAATTTGCAAAACAACATGAGAATGTGAAATTGATTTACATTAGCGAGCGCTCTCATGCAGAGTTGATAAAATGTTGTATTGAATGGTTATTAACTCAAGTTTAGTTCATAAGTATAAGCTAGTATTCTCATTGGGGATACTGGCTTTTTTTATAACAGATACATTGAGCCAATACCGCCGTGTCCTGCAAGCAGTCCAGGGCTAGTCTTTGCAAACTTAACTTAGAATCGCTGCGCTCAATGTTACCGATAGTTTACTCGTTGGGGCGCTATCGCGGAAAGGGGGCGTTGTTTTTTGGTATTTGTTATGTTGACTTATTTTACAAGGTTAACCCCTGAAGAATACGCCGTAATTGCCCAAGAATTTGATTTACCTAAATGTTCAAGAACTGCAATGATTGGGGGAATGCCTCATTATTATAACCCTTATTTTGGTGATGGTTATGATCCTTTTGAATGTGAGTTACCAATATGTGAAAATGGTGATTGCATTGAAATAGGAGGTAAATACAAGATTTCTGGTTGTGGTGTTTGTGAAGTTATCAAAATCACTCGTTCCACAATATTTCATCATTTTGTGGTTATTGATGAAGATGGTGAAGAAATTGATTATTTGAAAATAGGTCAATTTATTAAACGAGTTTAACAATATCAATCCTAGCTTTCATTTGAGAGTTAGGATTTTTTATTGTCCATTTATCCGTGGGGGCGCTATCGCGCAAAGGGGATGATTTTTTGGAAATTAATCATGATAAAACTAATTAGTAAAGTCAAATCTGAAACTTTAGCTGACTTAAGAAGTTTTTGTAGAGAAACTACAAGTTTAATGACTAGTGATGTTAGTAACTATGCTAAAGGTAGATATAGACTTTGGTTATTTCATGAGTGTAATCTTAGTAATGGCAAAATTACTAAAAGTTATCATAATGATAGACTTTGGAATTTCTGTCAACGAGTTTATCCCGGAACTAATATCGGTTTACTAACTTTCGGTGGTAATATCAATGGTATTCATAGTACAGGATTGATTAAAGAACATCGAGATCATGGTTATTCCAGAGCGATCGCTAGAACTGTGAATCTTGGTAGTTGTGTATTTCACTATGATGGTAAGGAATATCAATTAAATGATGGTGATATCATCGCGTTTAATTGTAAGAAACTTCATGGTGTAACTAAAATTTTGAGTAATGAAAGATTTAGTATCAATCTTTGGCAGTTGAATCAAGAGAAAGGTTATCATCCAGTAGTTTAATTACAAAAATAAATAACTCCAGTTTAGCAATATATTGGAGTTAAGTAAATTAATTTGTGGGGGCGCTATCGCTGACAGGGGGCGTTGTTTTTTGGTATTTATCATGTTTTATCAAGCCCCTGAAATCCAAGGCAGTATTCGCAATCTCCGTCAATATTATCGTGAATCTATGCGTCAAGACGCATGGGCTTATGAAATATATATTGATGACATTTTGGTGAAGAGTGAAGATTGTCATTGGTGGTCTAAGACCCGTGAAGAAGTTATCACAGAAGTTAAAGAAATCGGCGAACAACTCAAGCAAAAGGAGTTCGTTAAACGAGAATTAGCTACTGTTGGTAATCGCATTTATGTGAAGTGGTGTACAGATATCACTAGAGCAGGTAAAGCTCAAGGTATCACCGGCTATTATGGGATATTTGAAAAGCGTCATCTCTATTGTTGTGCTACTTATCAGAGTTTAGATGCTGCATTAGCGAAATTGGGTGAAATTGAAAGTAGAAATGATGTTGAAAAAGCGTTATTTAATTCTTTCAGAGATGATTAATTTGTACTTATTAACCTCAGTCTAACAAGATTGGGGTTATTTAATGCTATCGCTTGTTGACGATGATGTTTTTGTAATATCATTATGTCACAATATACTGAAGAATACGAAGCTCATGGAATGCCTGTTTCTGTAACAAAATATGAACCAGAAGATTGGGAGTTAGCAGAGGTTCAGGAATACGAAAAGCGGGATAATGAAATGCGAAATAATTTAGCGATCGCTCTTAACAATACTTTAGCAGTGAAGTTCCAAATAGAAAACCTGGATAATCCCATGATACCATATCAAACACGAATTGAATTGATTAACAAACTTCTGGAAAGCACTATTAAATCTATTCAGGAAGCTCAAGAATTACATGACATAGAATAATTTGAATAGTCTCTAGTTTATCTAGGGACTTTTATTAATTGCTATCGCTTATTTGTAGTGTTGTTTATGCAAGCATTATGAAAGCGTTTTTCACTGGACACCGGAACATTGATGATATTAAAGACCCCATTAACCAATTAATTGATATTGCTTTAAAACGAGGGGTGACAGAGTTTCTCAATGGTATGGCTTTAGGAACTGACCAATTAGCTGCTGAGGTGTTAATTAAACGAAAACTTAATTGGACTGCGGTGATTCCTTGTAAAGATCAGGACAGATTATGGAGTCTGCAACAGAAAGTTAAATACAAAGAACTCCTGAAGTCTGCATCCAACAAGATTGTCCTTTATCCAGAATACGCCCCTGGTGTCATGCAAGCCCGTGATCAATGGATGGTTAAATATTCTGATTTGTGTCTGGCTGTTTATGATGGACGGTTGACTGGGGGGACAGCGTTGAGTGTGAATTTAGCGACTGTTAAAAATATTCTCATCATTCAATTTAATCCCCGAACTTTAGAAATCAAAGTTATTGAACCCCAGCAACTAAGTTTATTCTAACACTATCGCTTCCCGATTCTGCTGAGTTTTGGGAAGCAATGGAAAATAAGTCTTGTTTTAATTGGATTGTCAAAAATGATTTTGCAGACGCAGATTTCTGGCTAATCAATAAGGGTAGTCTCAAGGATTTAGGTAAACCCGTGCGGGAGTTTCAACCTTATTATACAGGCATTCAATGTCCAATATTAATATGGCCTGATTATGGATATTATCTCTGCGTTTATTTCCAGCAAATTGGTGTGTGGGAACGATTGGGTATTGGGACTACCAGTTACAAGAATCTGAGAATTACAGATATCCGCAAAGTATTTAATCAGGTATCTCGACAACATTCACTGGATAAAAGGATAGTGAGATTGAGATGAGTTAATGCTATCGCTTAGTGGTGTTGTTGTTTTTGGTATTAACCAATGAATGAATTTCTAGAAAGTTTATCCCGTGCATATTGGAAAATGAATTATGAACAATTCCTGGAAAGAACCGGGTTTGTTAGTTCAGATTATGCACTGCAAAAGTTCAAACTATTTCAACAAAGTGCCAAGGGGTTATTAGATTTTGATGTAGAAACCTTAACTTCAATTCTATCACAAGAACAAGAATCTATCAACCAATAGTAAACAAAGTGACTGGTGTGAAAACACTGGTCATTTACTCTCAATATTACCATGAATAAATCACATAAAGCACTGGATTTGTTATTGAGTCTGCGAAATTCCGTTAATAAAATCTCAGCAGAAATTGAGGTGGTGATGCCAGATGCTATTTCTGAAGCTCTTGAAATCGTTGCAACTGCTAAAAACAAGGCGGTTTATAACAACAAAGATGGCAGAATTGTTTTAGTTTTCAGGAAAAAGTTTTCTACTAATAAAGAAGATACCAAATTAGCCAGATTAGATGAGGATATTCACCGAATTACTGGGGAATTAGCTAATAAAAATTCTGAACAAATTGCAGAGATTGAATCTCAGATTGAAGACCTTCAGGGACAGATTGAATTATTGGAGAAACAACGGGATAGATTATTGAGCGATCGCCGCATTACCAATCTCAAACGACAATACCACGAACACCGGGAATCAACATTGTATTTAGACCCCAATTTATCGGTGTTTTTGAACGATTGAATGCTATCGCTTTGTAGTATTGGTGATTTCAATGTGACACAATGGAATTAAGACGATATAGATTTAATCGTAAAACAGGGAAAGTTTACCTGGAAGTTGGCAAGGAATTGAGTGACATTGGTGCAACTTTGAAGATGATTATATTATGGGCATCACAACCAGTTTATGGTAAACCATTTGCCCATTTACCTGCACAGAATTGGGTGCAAATAACGTTTCTTGATATGCAGAGTAATTGGTGTTATGCACTGCTGAATAATGGGACTATTGATGCTTTGAATCCTTGGTTACAATACAGAAAACAAGTTGAATCAGAACTGGAATTATGTGGAGTAATCACCACCATTAGTTTTAATTTAGTTGAAGGTGAACATGAATGTTTTGATTATTCATTTTCGGGAGTTCGGGGAAAACCAGGACTCGAAGAACGGATGAAAACACTGATTGATAATAGTGGTCATGCTTTGGTGGATACATCGGTGAATTTATTGACGTAATAGTTGGGAGATAGGGGAAACCTTGTCTCTAATGCTATCGCTTTTTGATGTTGGTTTCTATGAAACTAAATGATGTTAATGTCTTTCAATTTTGATTATGACTAGAAAAAGAACCGCTAACAATGTTGAAAATGGAGTTAATAAAATGACTGTTGATAATGTTCAAAATGGAGTTAATGAAATGACTGATAATACTGAAAAAACAGTTGATGAAGTTACCGAGAATCTTGATAATCAAGAAGTAGATGTTAGTGCAGAATTTGAGATTGACCCTGCGGTAATGGGAGAAGAGTTTAATTATGTAAGACCCAAGCGATTTCCTTATGGAATTGTCATCAATGAGGAAACAGCCGGGTTATTCATTCCTGAAAAGAGTTTAGCAAAAGCTGGATGGTTTGGAACTCCCGAAATAGTTGAAAAGGATTTATCAGGTGGTGTTGAGAAAGGATTATTTATTACCAATGCTAGAATGATAATCTTGGGTAATGTGCGTCCCTATTTGAGATATAAAACTGATTTGAAAGATAACCGAGAATTAGAAGGAATAATGATTGGTTGGTACGACGAATATTCTGAAGAAATTGACAAGAAAATGATGAGTGCAGTTTCAGAGCATTTAATAATGTTTCTAGATAATGCCAACAATTTTCTCCATGAAACTCCAATTAGAATCAGATTCAAGAATGTATCGCTGTGGAGTTTACGAGAAGCTTTGGAACAGTATTACTCTCAAGCTGAATTAACATTTGCGAGAATGCTGAACAAGAAACCCAGTGGTAAAGATGATAGATGGCGGTCATTGTGTGTTGTTGATGTGGAGTTTAAAGGTGTTAAGGAAGGTGAAGGTAAAAATCGGTCATTCTGCTGCAAAGTAGGGACTTACATTCACCCCGATGAAGAAAACTTCCCAGCTTTGTTTATGGGAACAAGAACTAAAATGTCTGCGGTGTTGGAAAAGTATGATACTAGCTTAGGCTTTGATGAAACCGTCAAGGCTTTGTTACCAGCACCTACTAAGTTGGCATTACCAGACAGTCAACAATAGTCATTAAGGATTCACGGAAAATTAAGGACTCAGGGGAAACCTTGGGTCTTTTTTTTAAGGAGTGCTATCGCCTATAAAAAGTGACTATTTAAACAACAGACAACAAAATGAAACTATTAATTATTGACACCGAAACCACAGATATTAATGATGCAAAGGTATGTGAGATTGCAGGAACTTTGTATCAAGTTGGTGAGAATATCAGGGAAACCGGGGCGATTTGTAGTATTTCCACAGTGTTACCAGTGACAGAAAACCCCGCAGAGTTTGTGAATGGTATTAGTCCAGAGTTGACATTGAATGCTCCTGGATGGATTGCACCAATATTTGTGGGAACGCTCAAGAAAATGGCTAATGCTGCTGATTATGCGATCGCTTTTAATGCTGAATTTGATGCACCCCTGGTAGATAAATTATTGAATACAAACCTCAATTGGTTATGTGCCATGAAGGATTTTGATTGGGGTTATCCTGCTAAAAATGACAGCTACAAACTTACTGATTTAGCTTTATTCATGGGTATTGGCATTAGCACTGTTCACCGTACAGGTGATGATGTCCGGTTATTGGTGGAATGCTTTAATCGGCGTAAACAGATATTACCAGAAATAGTGAATCAGGCTATTAGGGTTTCCCAGTCACCGATGATTGAGTTGAAGGCATTGGTTGAATATGAAACTCGTAGTTTGGCTAGTAATGCTAGGTTTCATTGGGATGGCGATCGCAAACTATGGACAAAGAAAATCCGGGAATGTCGGTTTAATGAGTTTGTGAAAACCCTGTCATTTGGGGTTGAAGTTATCTAAATACAAATGCCCAGAGTATTCTTTGCTTTGGGCGCTATCGCTTCAGGGTTTTGGTGTTTTTTAAAGGTAATTATGAACCCAAATATCCTGAACGAATTAGAAACCAAAATCAATGATGGTATTGGTACTTTTGAGGAATTAGACTCCGTTTGTTCTCAGTTAATTAATATCATTCATCAACAAAATGAGTTAGCAGTGAAAGCTAATGAACTCTTTGAAATATTAAGACCCGATTGGTCTAGTGTTGCTTTTCAGGCTTGGATGATTGGGGAGGTTTTGTAATGTTGAAATCTAAGAAAAAACTGAAAGAGAGAGATGAGCAATTCTTTCAATATTTGAGTGCGATTTTGGAAACTCATGGATATGAACTTATCAAAATCTTTTCCGAAGATGATAATGAGCTTGGAAA
>NZ_VIKY01000181.1:0-13859 GCF_009711925.1 Dolichospermum sp. UHCC 0352
ATCTTCCAAATGCTTCGCCCCTACTAACAACTGACAACTCACTAATTAGAAATTATCTGGAGACATATCTGCTCCCCCACCTTCACCATCACGCTTAGAACCTAGTAATTCTAGTTGCTCGACATTGATCACTGGACTAGAACGGCTAACTCCGCTTTGGCGATCGCTCCAGGAATCAAACCGCAAAGAACCTTTAACGCCTATTTGTTTGCCTTTCCGAACATAATTACCCGCAACTTCCGCAGTTTTTCCCCATAATTCTAAGTTAAACCAGTCTGTATGTTCTCCCTCACGGGTACGACGACTGACTGCTAGAGTCAATCTACATTTAACTTTACCCGAATCAAAAAACTTCATGTCAGGATCGATGCCTACACGGCCAATAAGAGTGACAACATTAATGCTCATGGCTTTTATTTCTTAGTAACTTTGTATTGTACTATTCCGGATTCTATAATAACTAATTGTGAAAGTATTGAAAATATGTTAGAATCCCAACAGTTAACTCACACAAAAATTCAAAAAATACTTGACATTAAAAAAAATATACGGTTATACTGACTGACCATGAAAAAATAGAACATAAGATTCGTGAAACTAAAATCAAGATTGACAAAAGCTAGATAAAAAAATAGTCTAGGTTACTGGAGTCAGGCAAGCAAACATCATGGAATCTATCATTATTAACTTTTATCTTTGTAGTTATTAAGTATCGCAAATAAGGGGCAAAGAGAAGCGTGGATCTTTTCAGAAATTTTCGTCCATCATGGGATATGGGTATCGACCTTGGTACAGCCAATACCCTAGTTTATGTGTCTGGTAAAGGAATTGTCCTGCAAGAACCTTCTGTAGTTGCCATTGATCAAAATCTCAAGGTGGCACTGGCAGTGGGAGAAGAAGCCAAAAAAATGCTCGGACGGACACCAGGCAATGTAATTGCCCTCCGTCCCCTGCGTGACGGTGTGATTGCTGACTTTGACACGGCTGAATTGATGCTAAAAAGCTTTATTCAGCGGGTAAATGAGGGAAGATCGCTGATGCGTCCCCGCATTATCATTGGCATTCCTAGTGGTGTCACAGGAGTAGAAAGACGGGCTGTCATGGATGCAGCCAATCAAGCCGGAGCGAGGGAAGTATATTTAATTGATGAACCAGTTGCAGCGGCAATCGGTGCGGGACTGCCAGTTGCAGAACCTACGGGTAACATGATAATTGATATAGGTGGTGGCACAACAGAAGTAGCGGTATTAAGTCTTCAGGGTACAGTAATTAGCGAGTCAGTCCGCATTGCTGGAGATGAACTAACTGAAGCGATTACTCAGTATATGAAGAAAATTCATAATCTGGTAATTGGTGAACGGACTGCTGAGGATATTAAGATTAAGATTGGTTCTGCCTATCCGACCGCAGATGATAATGATAGTGTCATGGAAGTCCGGGGCTTGCATTTACTTTCTGGATTACCCAGAACTGTAAGCATCAAAGGCCCAGAAATTCGGGAAAGTATGGTAGAGCCTCTAGCGGTAATTATCGAAGCAGTGAGACGGACACTAGAACGGACACCTCCAGAACTGGCAGCAGACATTATTGATCGCGGGATCATGTTGGCAGGAGGTGGTGCATTACTCAAAGGTCTGGATACATTAATTAGTCATGAGACAGGTCTTGTGACTCACATTGCGGCAGACCCTTTAAGCTGTGTAGTGTTGGGAACAGGTCGTGTATTAGAAAACTTCAAACAATTGGAGAGAGTATTTAGCGGGCATTCCCGTAATATGTAGTAGGAATATATGGGTTCTGTATTTATTCATAAGACCTCGCGGTAAGTGGGAAACGAGCGTGGCTTGGCTCCCAACAGAGGGAAGCGACACGAGGGATTTTAATCCCTGTGGTATGCTAGAATGAAATCGTGAGTAAGAACAATAAACATCTACGTGTTGAAACATCCTAGTACGGAGAAATCCCGGCTCATAAGAAACAACGGTTAGGTTCAAGTCCTAGCGGCAGTATGACAAGAAAGAGCAAGTAATGGCAGGTTGTGGAGCGTACCGCATCTTGGCTTAGTGATGGACTCACAAAAACACTGAAAACAATAAAAGTAAGCGCAATTTCGACACCTTGATTGGTGGTTGTATTGAGCGTCTAGGCGGCGTTTGACGGTCGCAGCGAGATTAGATTAGGCTAAACCTTTAATCTAATTCTGTCAGTAGAATCTCAGTGGCTGTCTTCCCTGAGAGTGTCAAAATTATAGAATCCATTAGACAGCTTCGGTAAATATTGTAGAGACGTTCCATGGAACGTCTCTACAAGGGTTTTAGGTCACGCATATTTAATTTCCGGAGATGTCTATTGTTTTCAACAGAAGTATAGGGAAGTTGAGGGATAATGATCACGGAAAGTCTTACTAAGGAGTATAGATTAAATAAAGTACAAAATTAGGGTGTGTAAAGCTCTGCGAGCATGGCTACGCTAAAGCAAAGCGTAACGCACCATTTCCGGTTAAATCAGAATTGCAGGTGATTAAATTTGCGTTCCTAAGCAATATTTTTGCAACTCCTGAATAATTTATAAAAAATATATACAGGTATGTTTATGTTTACTTTAAAGCGCTGGTGGGAATATAAGGGATTACAAATAGGGTTATTGGCCTTAGTTGTAGGTAGTGCTTGGACAATCAGAGAAACAAAAGGGGCATTATTACGCGAAATCTATCAAGGAATCACCATTCCATTACAGATGGTGCAGTCAGGGACGATTCCTGAGCAAAGTATTAAAGATGCAAGATTTTTAGAATTACAGACTCGCATCGTCGATCTAGAAAGCCAAAATGAAAAATTAAAAAGTTTACTGAGTTACGTAGAAAAAGAAACCTTGCCACAGAAGCCAATTATAGCAAGGGTAATTGGACGGAGTGCAGATCATTGGTGGCAACAGGTAATTTTGAATCGGGGGACTGCATCAGGCATTCAAGAAGGTTCTATTGTTAAAGCCGATGGGGGATTAGTGGGTTTAGTAGAAAGTGTGACGACTAATACTAGCAGTGTATTGTTGGTTAGTGATTTAAAAAGTCAAGTGGGTGTAACTGTCAGCCGCACATCAGCTAAAGGAGTTTTGCAAGGTGATGCTTCCGCTGAAGGGGTGTTAGAGTTTTATGAAAAAGTGCCTAATGTTAAAGTAGGCGATTTAGTTTCCACATCTACTTATAGTCAGAAGTTTCCCGCTGGTTTAGCCATAGGTAAAATTAAGTCCTTGGATTTAAAGAAACTCCCGGCATCAATCGCTAAAGTTGAGTTATTTCCGCCAATTCGGTATTTAGATTGGGTAACTGTTTATCCTCAACCAGAGAAACAATATTTAGAAACTCCGAATCTGACGAAATGATGGACAAGGTTAATTAGTGTAAATGACTCAAATCTACCACTCGCACCAGGCTGCTTTTCTAATTTGCCAACAGAATCTGATTTTTTGGTTAAGCTAGATATAGGTTCTGGGGCGATATTGTTGTACTGACTAGTTTAAGTACAATACTTATATTGATTCAGAACCCTGTTCGACTGCTAAAAACTGCAAATTTAAGACTTAAATGACCATCTTATCCCTTTTTCACCCATCCTTTAATTTTTATCCAACTCATATCAGTATATTCATTGTATAAAAACTCTGTACAGATACATTCCCATATTTACGCAACTGAACCCACCCCTGTGATCGCAGATCAGGTTAGTTGTCATAAAAATTTATATTCGGAGTCATCAAATTATTCAAACTACTTTCATAGAGTATTCTTCAAATTTTAGGTGTCCATCTAGGATATCCTAGATGCGTATCCTCAATAGTCTTCTCTCCTGAAGCATTGATAATCCTCTGAAATCATCCCTACAGTCGATGAAAAAATCTATTGATGAAGATCAGCCCATTCCTTCTCCAGAATCCTATCCCGTACCTCTTTAGGAGTAAAATTGAATATCATCTAGTTTACAATCCTGTTACTAGGTCAATTTTATTGGTAGATTTTGATCAGACAACATATTTACAAGTCCCGGAGGTGAAACAAGTTAAATAATTCGGATCTCAACTGGGATATTTTGTCCAAATTTTGGCTTTAAAAGAGGTAAGATAATGGCTATACATAATTATGTACCTTAAAGATATTAGCGAAATTACCACTTGATAATTGCTATAATCTATTCTTCCCTCTAACATTCTTATCTATTATTTAGGTGTAAATTTTTATGGGTTCTCCAATGAATCGTCTGTCTATTTTTGTAGACGGAAACAATATGTTCTATGCTCAACAAAAAAATGGTTGGTTTTTTGACCCCCGACGGGTTTTAGAATATTTCAAATACGAACAGTCAGAAACTACATTAATCAATGCTTTCTGGTACACTGGATTAAAAGACCCACAAGACCAACGGGGTTTCCGAGATGCACTCATCAGTTTAGGATATACAGTTCGCACGAAAATCCTCAAAGAGTATTATGATGATGCTTCCGGTCGTTACTCCCAAAAAGCGAATTTAGATATTGAAATTGTCGTTGATATGTTTAATACGGTAGATCAATATGACCGAGTTGTATTATTCAGCGGAGATGGTGATTTTGAAAGAGCTATCGAACTATTACGCTCAAAAAATACGCATATTACAGTAGTATCAACTGAAGGAATGATCGCCAGAGAACTACGTAATGCTACTGATAGATATATAGACTTGAACGATATAAGAGAGAGAATAGAAAAAACTGACGGTTAACTTAGCTTAGTATTTATTTACACATCTCAAAGTTAAAAACTCTCATTTCACAGTTTCAGCTATTTTATCAAAAAAGAATTGAGGAATTAGAAGTCAGTGATGAAAATAAATTCTATAGGACTGACAAATCAAGTCACATTTGATTAATTCTAATTCCCTTATGTTCTTTTATTGGGTCCACTCTCAAAATTAAAAGAGGTTAAGCTAATGAGCAAACAAGCCGATAGAATTATCATCTTTGACACCACATTGCGTGATGGAGAACAGTGTCCAGGAGCAACTCTCAATATAGACGAAAAGCTAATTATTGCCAAACAACTAGCACGTTTAGGAGTAGATATTATTGAGGCTGGTTTTGCTTTTGCTAGTCCTGGAGATTTTGAAGCAGTTAGCAAAATTGCCCAAACTGTGGGAACGGAAAATGGTCCGGTAATTTGTAGTTTGGCCAGAGCCAGACATGATGATATTAAAGCCGCAGCGGAGGCTATCAAACCTGCTGCTAAAGGCAGAATTCATACTTTTATTGCTACTTCTGATATCCACCTGCAATATAAGTTAAAAAAGACCAGACCGGAAGTAGTTGCCATTGCGGAAGAAATGGTAGCCTATGCCAAAACCTTCACCGATGATGTCGAATTTTCTCCTGAAGATGCCGGACGATCTGATCCAGAATTTTTGTATGAAGTTTTGGAAAGAGCGATCGCTGCTGGAGCAACAACTGTTAATATTCCTGATACCGTAGGATATACCACACCCAGCGAATTTGGGGGCATCATTAAAGGCATTACCGAAAATGTCCCCAACATTGACAAAGCCATTATTTCCGTTCACGGCCATAATGATTTAGGTTTAGCAGTTGCTAACTTTTTGGAAGCTGTGAAAAACGGCGCTCGGCAATTAGAATGTACCATTAATGGCATTGGGGAAAGAGCCGGAAATGCAGCTTTAGAAGAATTAGTCATGGCTTTGCACGTCCGCAGACAATATTTTAATCCCTTCTTGGGACGCGCTGAAAATTCGGAAGCATCACTCACGAATATTGACACCAAACAAATCTATAAAACCTCCCGTTTGGTTTCCAATTTAACGGGAATGTTGGTGCAACCAAATAAAGCCATTGTCGGTGCAAATGCCTTTGCTCATGAATCTGGAATTCACCAAGATGGAGTATTGAAAAACAAACTCACTTATGAGATCATGGATGCCCAATTGATTGGTTTATCGGACAATCAAATAGTATTGGGTAAACATTCTGGCAGAAATGCTTTTCGTACCCGCTTGAAAGAATTGGGCTTTGAACTATCAGAAAATGACCTAAATAAAGCCTTTGTTAGATTTAAAGAAGTAGCGGACAAAAAGAAAGAAATCTCTGATTGGGACTTGGAAGCTATTGTTAACGACGAAATCCAACAAGCGCCAGATTTATTTAAGGTAGAGTTGGTACAGGTTTCCTGTGGTAGTAACGCTCAACCTACTGCTACTGTAACTCTTCGCACTCCCGACGGAGAAGAATTAACTGATGCAGCCATTGGTACAGGTCCAGTAGATGCGGTGTACAAAGCCATCAATCGGGTGGTGAATGTACCGAATGAATTGATTGAGTTTTCTGTGCAATCTGTCACCGGGGGAATTGATGCTTTAGGAGAAGTGACAATTCGCTTGCGCCATGAATCCCGTGTATTTTCAGGTCATGCAGCCAATACAGACATTATTGTGGCATCGGCTCAGGCTTACGTAAATGCACTGAATAGACTGGTTTCAGCTTTACAGCAGGAAGTGAAGGAAGAAGTCACAGCATAGAAAATGTAAATAGTTTTTGATTTTTTCAAACCACATTAATGTGGTTTGATTTTTTTATGCGTATGAAGTTAGATTTCAATTATTAAAATAGTTCAAGTTGCTGACTTTTAATTTTATATTTTTGTCGGGTTAAATTATATTTATCTACAATATGTTCTGGAATGGGAACTTTATCAAGATTACGAGGCTCAACTTTAATTGCTCCAGAACCATAGCTTTTGCCTACAAGTCTGAGATTTTGAATTGTCTCAGGATCATTTAAAGCCTCACAAAGATTAGCGATATATAGTTCATCATCATAAATAGGATAAATACACAAAAAACTTGTTAATGGAACAACACCAGCCTCATTTTTAATGAACCTAGAATTGCGTCTACCAAGATAAGCAAATAATATGGGTGGCACTTCTCTATGTTCCATCTTATACCACAATTTACGTTGTTTAATCAGGGGACGGTCAGGCAGACCTAATTTTTCACCTTCTTGAAGATAGTTAGCAACTGATTCAGGGATATTATCATTACTATTTATTGAAAGTAAAATTGTGGGACGATTATTTTCTTCTAATTTTTTGATATCTTCAATAGTTAATTTATCTCCTGTTACATCTTTTGTCCGTCCAATTGCGAGTTTAAGAAATTCTTTAGGAATTGCCAGTTCTTGTACCTGCTGTGTTGTTAAAAAAAAGAAATCATTCGCTCCTGTGGCAATACCACGGATCACTTTTGCAAAATCATTAAGATGATATTTAAAATCACAATTATTTTGTTCAGGTCTTGATAAACCTGTGGCTAATGCTTCTTTTAAATCTCGATTATTAATTTCCAGAGTTATATGATTTGTATCTTTAAAATCCGATTTAACAAAATTAAAAAGTTCCTCATTGGCTTCATTTGCCTTGATCCATTTAATTATCTGGACAGGTTCAGATTTCTTGATCAAAAAAATAATCGCATTGGTATCAACCTTTGGGAAAGGTGTGGCATTTTCATCAAATGTCACAACACATTCAAGACAATAATTTTTAGTAATCCATTGCCACAGTTTTTGAGCAAAAATCCCTTCACAAGTATCAGCAGGCATTATAAAAGCTAATCTTCCGTTTTTATCAAGTAAATTTAACGCCTGCACAAAAAAGTAAATATGATAACCTGCTCTACCATCAATTGTAAAACCTGTAATTTTTATAAAAAGCTCTTTTAGAAATTGTTTCATCTTTTCATCAATTCGGTGATGTCTGATGTAAGGTGGATTAGCTATAATTGCGTTAAACTTTTTCTGTGGAGGGTTTTTGATAAAATCACGTAATTCTACAAAGCAACTATTTTTTTGATAAATTTCATCTTCTAAAATATATTCATCTATATCAATCCCATAATAATTAATAGAGGGATTTATTTGTAATAAAGCATTTAAAAAAGCTCCTTTTCCAGTAGCAGGATCAAACACCAAATTTGTGTCTTTTGCTATATACGAAACCATTGCTTTTGTCACCCATTCTGGTGTCCAGAATTGACCTTTATCACGTAATTTTTCTCTTTCTTGCCAGTTATTAGGTAGTTTTTGGTGAATCATAATTTATTAAAGGTTATTGAGAATTTTTAAAGCATCTTCGTTAATCTGAAGTGAGCCTCCTACAAATTTTACATAAGGCAAAATATGTCCATTTTTATCTTCGATATAATTAGGTACTAAAGTGGGTCGCTCTGTTGAAATTCCTAGAGGATAAGCATAATGATAATAAAATTTATAAATGGCTTTTTTAGTTGTTGCTCCACCTGGAGCTTGAAAGGTTTGAATTGTTGGCTCAATTAAACCTTCTTTTACAAGGTGTTCAGCTTGATCAAGAGATAACCCGTAAGCTTTATCAAAAAAAACGTGCCAAATGTGGATAGGGATTTTATTTTCTATTTGCCATTTATGTAATGGAATCCGGTCTTCTTCTTTAATAATTACTGTAAGTTCAATGTTTTCTTTCGATACTGATAAAATTTTTTCAAAAGGGTGCATTGATTATACCTTTAAGTCAAAAATTATGTTTACTGGATTTTACACTAAATCTTTGTTCATAAAAATTTAATCCAGTAGGAATATGATTATTACCATACTTTACTTGGTTGTGTAAATAACTTTCGTAAAATTTAGATAATTTTTTAGTATATATCCAGTACATTACCTCTGCTCCTTGGAATCGTAAAGAAATACAACGTCCACCACGATATAAAGGTGTAGGTACTGCATTATTGAGATATGCACGACTCAGAAGTGTAGAGTTAGGTTATGGTGGAAGAATTGGACTGCATTCACTTCCGACTGCGGAACGATTTTATGAAAACCAAAATATGCTCAATCTTGGTATTGATGAAGAATACGAGAATCTTACCTATTTTGAATATGGTATGTTACGACTACAAAAATGATGCGCGAAATTATTATGAATAATAACCAAAATTTAGCTGAAGCTATTGATTTACTTTTTAACCCAGCATCTCTCCAAGCAGCAATTCAAATTGAAGATGAAACCGACTGCGACGTAACAGCAGGATTAGATTGGGGTTTAGCAATTCCTGCTTTATTACAAAATCCTGGAATGTTTGGAAGAATGACACAGTTGCGCGTATCACTCAACCGAGAACTGCGGTTACTCCTAAAAGAATGGAATTTGGGTATAGCAGAAAAAACAGCAGTAGAAGTAGCACAAAAATGCTTGATTCAAAGACTACAATTACCCCAACCTGTGGCTTTATCAGCACTGCAAGATATTTTAAAACAAGATGAATTATATAATGTTGAAGAATTTATATCTAATCGAGATTTATTAAAGTCGCTTTTGAGCATTGTATTATTAGCTAGTGATTGGGAAGAAATAGCTGTATCTGCTGCAAAGTCAGTACAAGAACAGATAATTTATCAAGTAGGAATTAATCAGATTTCTGCATAAAAATGAATTTCTTCCTTTGCGTCTTTGCTCCTTTGCACCTTTGCGCGAAACAAAAACACTAGTTCATTTACCTAAAAATAGCTATAAAAAGGTGCGTTTCTTAACGCACCCAAAAAAACATTAACTGTCAGTTTTCATCTTCCAACCTGGCTTCACAACCTGACGACTCCGCGCAATTACCAAAGAATCATCAGGGACATCTTCTGTCACCGTTGAACCTGCGGCTATGTACACATCATTTCCCACAGTAATAGGTGCAACTAAAACACTATTAGAACCGGTTTTGGTGCGATCGCCTATAATTGTTTTATGCTTCTTCACACCGTCATAATTAGCAGTAATTGTCCCCGCACCCACATTTACCTGAGTTCCCGTTTTTGTATCACCTAAATATGATAAATGTGCTACATTAGTGCGATCGCCTAATTGGGTATTTTTCAACTCCACAAAATTACCAATTCGACAATTAGCACCCACCTTAGCATGACCACGTAAATGGGCATAGGGTCCAATTCGAGTTTGAGATTGAATAATACTATCTGTAACTACAGAATAGAGAACAGTGACATTTTCACCTAATTCACTATTTTCAATTAAACTCCCCGGACCAATGCGACTACCAGCTTGAATTATCGTTTTTCCGCGCAAATGAGTTTGCGGTTCAATAATCACATCTGGTTGTAATTCCACCGTTTCATCAATCGTAATACTGGTAGGATCTATTAGCGTTACACCTGCTAACAACCATTTTTCCTTAATCCGTCTTTGCAAAATATCGTTAGCTGTTGCTAATTGCAATCTATCATTAATTCCCAAAATTTCTTGGTAATCTTTCACATCTACAGCCATTACCTTACCAACCTGAGTTACAGCGTCAGTTAAGTAATATTCTTTTTGGGCATTATTTGCTTCTAATTGAGGTAAAAACTTTGCTAAATCTGGCCAACGGAAACAGTAAATACCAGCATTCACGCGGTCATTTTCTCTTTGGGTAAGAGTGCAATCTTTGTCCTCAACTATTTTTTGGACAATACATTCACTGTTACGAAAAACCCGTCCGTAACCTTGAGGATTTGACAATTGTGCGGTGAGGATAGTACAAGAATTTTGATTTTCTTGGTGAGTTTGTAAGAGGTTGTTTAAAGTTTCCGTCCGTAATAAAGGGACATCACCATTTAAAATCAATAAATCCCCAGTGTAACCTTCTAAATGGGGAAGCAATTGTTGGATAGCATGACCTGTGCCTAATTGTACAGTCTGTTCCACAAACTCCACACCATGAATTGCATTCATAGCCGTTTTTACTTCTTGGGACTGATAGCCAACAATTACTAATCTGCGTGAAGGTAAAAGGGGTTCAGCACTTTCAATAACGCGTTCGACTAAAGATTTACCACCTAAAGAATGTAAAACTTTAGGCAGATTTGATTTCATTCTTGTGCCTTTTCCTGCCGCGAGAATTGCTACAACAACCATAGTTATATATCAGTAAATTTGCGATAAATGCTGTTTTGATTTGCTCCCTTCCAGGTCAAATCATATCAGTTAATCATCTGTAGTGGGAGTCTTCTGGAGATTTTAGATGAAAAAGAACCCATCCCACTGTTAGCGGGAATAGTCTCAATTAATGAGAATACCTTAACAAGTAAGCGATGTATCCAAATTTCGATATTTCTTTTTCGGCACAAACTCGATATACTGACTTCAATCGGCATAAATTAAATATATGAACGTTGAAGAAGCATTACAAATTTTAGATACAGTTGTCTTTAATAAAGTTAACAGACACTTGAAAGATGTGGAGATAATTATCCTGAAAGGATCTTGGCAAGGTCTAAATTATGATGAAATTGCCAATAATGGAGGTTATACAGCCAAATATCTCCGCCAAGATGTAGGTTTCAAATTGTGGAAATTACTTTCAGAAGCATTAGGAGAAGAAGTTAATAAAACTAATTTTCGTGCAGCAGTTGAACGTTCGCATCTTAACAATAACAACATTCTACAAACAGAATTACATCAAAATATTTCTAATCCCATCAAAAATGAATTTTTACCAGAATACCCAAAAGGTTCAGTTCCTCTAAATTCTGTATTTTACATCCAACGAAATCTAATAGAAGAACGTTGTTATGATACAATTCTCCAGGCTGGTTCTCTAATTCGGATTAAAGCTCCAAATCAAATGGGTAAAACCTCCCTACTTGATAGAATTATCGCTCACTCAAATCAGCAAGGTTATCACACAGTAAGATTAAATTTTTTACAAGCAGAAGCAACCGTTTTTAATGATTTAGATAAATTTTTACGCTGGTTCTGTGCTTATGTTGGTCACAAATTAAAATTACCTTCTTTATTAAATGAATCTTGGGATGAATATAGAGGTAGTATTATTAATTGCACTACATATTTTGAAGATCATATTTTAGCAGAAATCAATAATAATTTAGTTTTAGCATTAGATGAAGTAGATAGAGTTTTTCAATATCCTGAAATTTCCCAAGGTTTTTTTGCCATGTTACGAAGTTGGCATGAAGAAGCTAAAACTGTAGATATTTGGGAAAAATTACGATTAGCTGTAGTCCATTCCACCGAAAATTATGGGTCATTAGATATCAATCAATCCCCCTTTAATGTTGGCTTAGTAGTGGAATTAACAGAATTTACCAAAGAACAAATAAAAGTTTTAGCCCACAATCATCAACTTGATTATAATCAAAATCAATTACAGCAATTAATGTCTCTAGTTGGGGGACATCCATATTTAATTAGATTGGCACTTTATCATCTAGCACTTGGGGATATAACTTTAGAAAATTTATTGCAAAATGCGCCAACAAATGCCGGAATTTACGAAGAACATTTGCGGCGATTTTTGCATACTTTTAAAATTAATCCTCATCTAACTCAGGCATTCCTAGAAGTAGTTACGGCTCAAAAACCTGTAAGCGTAGAAACAATTTCAGCATATCAACTTTACAGCATAGGATTAGTAAAGAGAATAGGAGATAAATTAACACCAAGTTGTCAGTTATATCAACAATATTTTCGAGAACATTTGCAGAATTAAAATCAATATTTGTATTCGTGAAATTTTTTCCTAACGTCTTCTATTTGCACAAGATAAAGGATAACGTTTGCCTCTCCAGGTAGTCCAACCGATAGCCCGACCTGATTTAACATTGTATCTCAAAAACCAGTTATCTTGTTCTTGACCTAAATAACGAATTGAGAGAGATGTTGAATTTGCAGAACGTTTTGCTAGTGACACCCATGCACTACCATTATCACTGAACTGTCCTACAACCTTAACACCTGATGTAGTCCTACAGACATCACCATCACACTGAGTTTGCGGGTCATCAACTACAAGCCACTGCATTTTGGCATTACGACCATCAATATTACAATCCCATGAGCCAAAATACCACTGAGTGACCACCTGTGAGGCATTAGTTGTACCAATGTTGGTGAACAATATTGAACTAACAGCCACAGTAAAAATGTTAGTTAATAAGCCTTTGGTAAGTAAGTTGTGAGTTTGACGTAATTTAATTAATGACATGAAATATCTCCAATATTTTATAGCAGTGAATATTTTATGAAAGTCAACTCTATTCATTAGATATTAGGAAAAAAAGTAGTTTTGATTGACGAACAAGATTACCCTACCGATAGAGAGGATTGAAAATCCTAAATGACGCATCCTGTGCAAATAAATCGCTACCATCTGAGCGTTCTACCCACAACTCAAAATTCTTGTGTCGGATGTAGTGTCCAGGAAAATTGAGAGATTCCAATGTCCAACGAGCATCATCACCAAAGAGTCCACCTTTAATGCAAAAAGTAGCATCTTCCCTAAAAAGCTGCTGATTGATCATCCTTGACAACAGCAGTCGGAAATTTTCGTGTCTCAAGAAATGACCTGGAAAGTTTACAGATTCAAATGAAGAGCATTTGCTATTTGCTAATCCCCGAACAATTTTGAAACTTGCGTCTTTTCTTCCGAGTTCGTTATTAATTGGCTCTATGTAGCCCAATAAATTTCTGTGGCGAATATAGCGATCAGGAAAGTTATACGAACGAAAAGACTGAACTTGACCGTACAAACTTTTATATTGGGCATAAACGGAAGATGATGATGTTAGCACAATCCCACAGACTGACAAACCTAAAGTTGAAATACTCAAGAATCTTTTTAGTAGGTTAAATTTCATGATTGTTCCAATTTCCTATTAATTTGAATTATGCTTTGAAGTTTGATATTGGCGATTCCCTCTAGGAATACGCCGTAGGTATTATGGGGCGCGGAAAATCTCTCCACCGGTGCTAACGACCCAAGGACTACCGCTAGAGTCAACAG
>NZ_VIKY01000182.1:0-2172 GCF_009711925.1 Dolichospermum sp. UHCC 0352
CCCGCCCCTCTCTGTTAAATCTGGGCGTGCAGCTTTCACCGCACCCAGCTTCCGATGTTCTTAGCTTTTGCTTTTGCTCTTATGAATATAATCGTGGCAGCTTTCGTGAATTACTAGAAGGTTTTTAGGTTTCCAATTGTTATGGTTTCCATCAACATGATGTAAATGTACCTTCTCATCACTGAGCATTTTTAGCCCACAATGTCCACATTTATGGTTTTGCCGTTTGAGGGCTTTAGAGGTATGATTGTCATAGAGTTTGCTGTTACGCTCGCTCCAGTAACTCAAATCTCCGTCGTAGGGTGATTTCTCCCCTTTAACATTGATGTGTTTATTTTCGGAGTAAGGAACTGCGGGGAACGCTTTATCTAGTAATTGTTTGCTAGAATGGCGATTCTTTTTGGCTTCCTTATTGAATACCTTGAATGTTCTGTGTTGGATATGGTAAAGGGAAAATCTAGACCCGTCCATCTTACAGAAGCGATGGTAGTTCCTCCAACCTCTAACTACGGGAGCTAATTTCTCAGCCTTGGTAGTAGCACCATAATTCGAGCAGTTGACGATGGCTTTTACTTTCTTGCGAAAAGATTTAAAGTTGTCCACTGAAGGAACGCATCTAAACTTCCCGTTTTTCTGGACTTTGAAGTTCCAGCCGAGGAAATCGAACCCATCTGTCGCGGCGGTTAGCTTTGTCTTTTTCTCACTAACTTTCATTCCCCGCTCTGCTAGAAACTGGTTGATTTTGTCAAGTATTTCTTGGGCATCATCCTGTGGTCGTAATATTATTACCATGTCATCTGCGTAACGGACTGATGGTTCAATAATATGTTTTGTTGAGGTATTGTCTGTGATTCTTCTATTAGACATCATGTGGTGTCTGTGAATACTTTCAATCCCATCTAAGGCGATGTTAGCTAAAAGTGGACTTACTACTCCACCTTGAGGTGTTCCTTGTACAGGAAACTCTGGATTGACCCCGGATTTTAAGCAGCGGAAGATTCCCTGCTTTATGCTCCTTGGAGCTATGAGTCTATCCATTATGGCGGTGTGGTTTATCCTGTCAAAGCATTTTTCGATATCGAGTTCTATAACTCGTTTATCTTTTCCGTTACTAGATGAGTTTAGATTATTGAACAAGATTTTCTGCGCGTCCTGCGCCGAGCGTCCCGTTCTAAAACCGTAGCTCTTAGCGTGGAAGGTTGCTTCATGTGCTGGTTCTAGAGCATATTTTGCCAGGCATTGCCAGGCTCGGTCTGCAATAGTGGGGATTTTTAGCATCCTGGTAGTACCGTCCTTTTTGGGGATGGGTATTTCTCTTAGCCCCTGGTGTTTCCAGTTGCTACCTGATGCTTTTAGCAGTTCATTAAGCTCGAAGCGTTCCTTAAAGTTAAGGGACTTTTTGCCGTCAATTCCTGCGGTTTTTTTCCCAGCGTTTAGCTGTGATACTTGACGGATAGCCAATAATCTTGCTGCGGTAGATTTCAGAATTAGCTTTTGAAGGAACTTTGCCTTACGCTTGTCTCCTGCAAGAATCGCTTTATACACTCGTTTTTGTAGGCGGAATAAGTCACGGCGGAATTTCTTCCACGGTAATGTCATCCAAGATTCACTAGCATTATTGCTGTGCCTAACCATGCTCTTCTCCAATTTGTGTATTCTGAACACCTCAAACCAATTACGGTCTGTCCTACCCGAATTGAAGGAGTTCCGCTCCTCGTCTAGCCTACTTAGGGTTCGACCTCCCTTAGACCTCCAATCCGTTTTTATTCGTTCCCTCGGTTGATTGATTGTTCCGTTAGATGTAGCCAATTCAACCACTGGATTCCCTGGACTCTTGCCGATATTGAGACGGATATGCGGCGGGAATTAGCTCCAGTAAAGTCGGGTTTTTGAGTTGTGTCCCGCTTTGGATTAGGTCGCTTTTTTAGGCTCGGTTTCATCATAGGAACTCCCCGTTAGCGCCAAGTGTCACCTCACAACAGGTGTCTGATTGCGCCCTGTTCCCAGCTTTGACCTCCCGAAACCGAGTCGGGTCATCATGGGCAGATAGGGAGTCATACCTGAGTCTGGCAGATGGGGCTTTCACCCATATCAGACCGAGAGTTCAACCTTTTTCCATGATTGGATTGGGTTGGTTAGCTTATGTACGGACTGATTACCGTGATTCAGCTA
>NZ_VIKY01000183.1:0-27377 GCF_009711925.1 Dolichospermum sp. UHCC 0352
TTCTCCAAATGCTTCGCCCGTACAGTTGTTAGTTGTTAATTTTTTGCGTGAGAACGACGACGACGACAACGTTCTGAGCAATATTTCACTTCATCCCAGCAATCTTGCCATTTTTTCCGCCAAGCAAACGGACGTTGACAGACTACACAGATTTTTTCTGGTAAATCAGATTTAGAACGAACACGCCCCATCATAATCAATACAAAGTTCAAACCATTCTTGAGGATAAGCAATAGTAGTTTTAATTAGTGAATAAAGTCTATCATCTTCTCTCAAATTTTGGATAAGTTGCCCCAAAGATATAATTTGTTGTTCAGCATCTTTAATTTTTTTTGCTGCCAATTTTGATCATTGTTTGACATAAGTTATAGTAATATATATGAAGATACCTGGTATACATTCCTAATGTATTTTAGCTTTGGTATCTGTTAATAATTGATAGATGTTACCCTAAATTGGATATTTATAAAGCATTAGTTAGTCATGTTCTATTTACTCTGGTAAAAACCGAACCGGAGTGGTTGCACAAACAAACCATCGGTAGTCTAAATTGGCTGTCGAAAGCCAGTTATTATCCTTCTACTAAATGGTTAAATAGCCTATTTAAGCAATATCTGTGTCTAAATGATCCGCGAGTAGAACAAACCATACTGGGAATGAAATTTCCCAATCCTTTGGGGTTAGCGGCTGGATTTGATAAAGACGGTATTGCTGCTAATATTTGGCATAATTTTGGGTTTGGTTTTGCTGAATTGGGTACTGTTACTTATCACCCCCAACCGGGAAATCCTCCTCCTCGGTTATTTCGTTTGCCTTTAGATCAAGCGGCACTTAACAGGATGGGTTTTAATAATGCTGGTGCTGTCGCAATGGCCGCAAGATTAACAGAGGCAAAACAACATTTAATTTACCCAATCCCCCCAATACCGATAGGAATAAACTTAGGTAAGTCTAAGATAACATCCTTGGAACTAGCAGCGCAGGATTATCTAGAGAGTTTTCGATTACTGAAGGATTTGGGTGATTATTTTGTAGTTAATGTTTCCTCTCCCAATACACCGGGATTGCGATCGCTCCAGGATGCTACCATGCTCAGTCAAATCTTGGATATGCTACAGCAGGAAAATACTGCACGAAAACCCATATTTGTGAAGATAGCCCCCGATTTAGAATGGGAAGCAATATCTGACATTATTGCTCTGGTTAAAACCTACCGAATTGCTGGTTTAATCGCCACCAACACCACGATTAGCCGGGAAGGACTCAAAACCCAAATTATTGAAAAAACTGGTAAATCCCCCCAAGAGGAAGCGGGAGGAATTAGCGGAAAACCAGTGAGAGATCGCTCCACAGAAGTAATTCGCTTCATTTACCAACAAACCCAAGGGCAGATGCCTATCATTGGCGTAGGTGGCATATTTACTGCTGAGGATGCTTGGGAAAAAATCACAGCCGGAGCTTGTCTTATTCAAACTTATACAGGCTGGATCTATGAAGGACCAATAATGGTACGCCGCATCCTCGTCGGTTTATTAACCAAGCTAGAAGAAAACGGACTAACATCCATCAGTCAAGCGATTGGAATTGGTCAGTAGAGGCGAAGCATTTGGAAGATAAATTATCGGTCATTGCCAAAAATAGTTCTCCAAATGCTTCGCCCGTACAGTTGTCAGTGGTAAAACTGCTCCCTGCTCCCTGCCTCCTATTCTTCCATGGGGAAAAACTCCTTAGACTTACGAGAATAGGACCAAGCAATACCATCAGGATCACGGCTACGACACCACTGGGCAAAATCTGGGTCATTGCGTCGCTTGTAAACCGTACTGGAATAGACATTTAGCCGTTTGGCTAATTCCGATTGAATCAGCGAACCAAAAACTAACTGTTCTTCTAGAGGTTTTCTCACTTCCTCGTGGGTAGGAACAGATTCAGATTTGGATTCAGACTTGGATTCAGATTGCGCTTCCTCCTCCTGGGGAATAGGAGGAGGTGGAGCTAAAAAAGAGCGGGCAATTTTGGTAACTGGTTGCGCGGGAAGTTTTTCTACCAATTCACTACTATCAAGAATATCGCCGAGAATACTGGCATTAATAAAATAGTACAATTGATCTTCTTTTTCCGAATCTAGGACACTAGCGCCAAATTCCTTAGCTTTACTATCTAAATAGCGTTTTGCCACCTGTCCCGAAAAATTACCCTTGATTGCCAAGTCCATGGGTCTAATTTGGCCATGATTTTCCTCAACTAATTCATAAAAGAGTGGGTTAACTTGGTTGCACCACTTTTCCCATCTAGATTGCTGCCAAAGGTTGAAAACCATTAATAGCCCTAAGATTACCAGTAAAACTTTCCAGGTATTAACCAGGAAAACAATCAAAAACGATATCGGCAAAATTAGAACGAGAAAACTTTTGCCTGGGCTTTCTATGGTTTTTTCACTCATACTGATTTTTGCCAAGGGAATTTTTACAAAATAATATCTCTATCTTGGCAAAAATTTGGCCATTTGTTTGTATCTTTCGGCAAAATTGTCGCTAATTATTCGGCAAAAGCTACTGATGCAATAAAAAAGTAACCAATTGTCTCAGTATATTTTTTCAAGCCTTTGAGAAATTGGTGTGTAGTCAGATTAGGTTCACAAAGATTAAAATTAAGCGATGATATAGCGGTATGCACTGGAATGAGATTCTAATTTTCACCCCAGAGGCTTACACCGAAAGGATTGTACTCCTAATTGCTGACCGCTAAAAGCTACTATAATCATCAATCACCAATTGCCAAACAATGAAGATACCTGGATTTCCTGGTGACAGAGATAAAAAATCAACTTCAACCGGACGAAAATCCTATTTTTTGATTCCCCCATTAGCACTTTGGCATCCTTGGTGGCATCAATTTATGGATTGGATGGTAATATTTTTAACTGTCATGTTATGTTTACTAATGTTGCCAACTCGTCTCCCCGGAATGGAATTATTAGGCATTGGTCCTAATTGGCTACTCATTTGGGTAGTGGCTTGGAGTGTCAATCGCTCAGTATTTTCTGGTCTGCTGTCAGGGATCATTTTGGGGCTATTACAAGACGCAATGACATCACCTGATCCAACTCATGCCTTGAGTTTGGGAATTGTGGGAATGTTAACAGCCCTGATGCAAAAACAGCGGTTTATTCAAGAAGACTTTATTTCCATTGCTTTAATTGTATTTGCGATGGCTGTAGTGGCAGACACTATTTTTGCTTTCCAGTTATCTTGGGTAGGAAATCGTCATGCAGCCAGTATTTGGACATATTACCAACGGGCTACCTTAGCTTCGGCAATTCTCAGTAGTTTGTGGGCGCCTGTGGTTTATTATCCTCTTAATCGCTGGTGGCAGCAGATGAAATTAATTCGTAATTCGTAAGTCAAATGGATAATTTTCCAGGAGTCTCTCCCAAATCTGCATCATTACCTCAAGATCCTCAACTTCTAACACAGCCTGTAGTCCCAGAAATAGTAGGTGATGACTTTGACTCTCGCATGATGGGAAGGTGTGTGGAATTAGCCCGGACTGCCTTAGGACGCACTTCACCAAATCCCTTGGTGGGGGCGGTGATTGTCCAAAATGGGGAGATTGTGGGAGAAGGATTTCATCCTTGTGCTGGTGAACCTCACGCCGAAGTTTTTGCCCTGAGAGCAGCGGGAGAACGGGCGCGAGGAAGCACTATTTATGTGAGTCTTGAACCTTGTAACCACTATGGACGTACTCCTCCCTGTTCCCAAGGGTTGATTAATGCGGGTGTGTCTAAGGTGGTAGTAGGGATGGTTGATCCTAATCCCTTGGTAGCAGGTTCTGGAATTGCGCGGTTACGGGCTGCTGGGATAGAAGTGATAGTTGGAGTAGAGGAAGCGGCTTGTCGGCGATTAAATGAAGGGTTTATTCATCGTATTCTCTATCAACGACCTTTAGGGATTTTGAAATATGCTATGACTTTAGATGGTAAAATCGCCACTACTGTCGGTCATAGTGCTTGGGTAACAAATCAAGATGCTCGCACTGAGGTTTATCAATTGCGAGCCGCTTGTGATGCGGTGATTGTTGGTGGGAATACGGTTAGAAAAGATAACCCTTATTTGACTAGCCATCAAGTTGAGGCTCATAATCCCCTGCGAGTGGTGATGAGTCGTAGTCTGAATTTACCAGAACAAGCTCGGCTATGGGATACTCAGGAATCTCCAACTTTGGTTGTAACGGAAGTTGGTAGTTCACAGGCTTTTCAAAAAATGCTGCGCGACAAAGGGGTGGAAGTGGTGGAATTTAGCTCACTCACCCCAGAAGCAGTCATGAGTCATTTATATGAGCGCGGGTTTTGTAGCGTGCTATGGGAATGTGGTGGTATTTTAGCAGCTAGGGCGATCGCTCAAGGCTCTGTCCAAAAAATTATGGCATTTATCGCCCCCAAAATTATTGGTGGAGATCATGCTCCTACACCTGTGGGAGATTTGGGTTTGACCAATATGACTGAAGCGTTACTTTTAGAGCGCGTCAGTTGGCGTGTTGTTGGTAATGATTGCTTGGTGGAAGGTTATTTACCACCCAAAATAAAATAAATAGCACAGATACTCAGCTATGATTCTTGGCGTTCATAAGCTAAATCACGAATCAGAGTTAGCCGAGATTGAATGTAATCACAGAGAAAATCAATTTCATGGGCATCTAAAAAGGCTTGATTCGTGATTTGTTTAACTAACCACTGTACCAAACTAGTATCATCAAGCTGCAAAAGCGTTACTGTGTGAGTGGCTTCAACGATAGACCAAAACTGACGCATGATTGTTGGACTCATTCGGCCTCTATTTAATCATTAATTTAGTTATTTTCAGATTATACAGTTCTGATATTAATTAACTGCCTAAATCTACAACTAGATATAACTATTATTAAAAATTTAATAAATGGGCAAATATTTTGCTGAAAATGAAGAAATGTCAAGTTATATGAATTAACTTAATTTTACTTAACTAAGATCACAATTGGTAATTGGTAAAAGTTTTTTTTGTTGTCTTTTACTCTTTTCACAAAAAGAAGGGAACAGGGAACAGGGAACAGGGAACAGGGAAAAATCAGAGTTTGAGCGGTTTTGGCTGGGAGATTAAAGTTTATTAACTTCCAATTTCAGATTTTTTGTATTAAAGTAAATGTAACCAGGTTATCTATATTTTTACAAGATGACAAAGTAATGGTTCAACCTGATAACATAAGGAATGCAGTTGCGGAAAACCCCCCAACGTTTCATTCTATTGATCTAAATAGTATAAATCAATATTGCCAAAACAATCCTGTTGGCAAAATGTTACCTGATGCGTTTTACATTCATATTTTAGCCTTACATACTCTTGACCCTTGGCTTCAGGAATATGAAAACCGCGCCCGTACTTGTACTGAGCGAAGTCGAACTAGTGCCTTACTTAAAGTTCAGTCTGCAACTTTAGTTAAATTTAGCACGAATAAACCCAAGATTTCCTATCTATTCTATCCTGATTTTGATACTGATCCTCATCCGGCTTTACAAGCTAGTATTCAGGTTGACGTAGAAACTCTAGAAGTTGGTTATCGGGATTACAGCGATTCGGAAAATCCCCCCATTCTGCACCGCAAAGAAACTTTTGTAACTCCAGAATATCCCCTCTATGAAGAGTTTGCAGCTTTAACTCGCGCTCAAGTCGCTTTAGGTTTACTTAATCATACTAGGGGAATTGGTACTAAGTTGGGTTGGGAACAACGGCTACAAGTTTTTGGGGTGGAGGTACAAGGACATAGCTTGATTAAACGCGAAAGCAGTTCTACAATTACAAATATAGTTCCCAAAATAGAACGCCACAAAGCCGCTATTATTCGTCCTGATTTATCCCGTCCTGTGCGTTTAGCCTTGGAGTCGAGCTTATTTAGTCCAGAAACTACCTTTTTTGATTATGGTTGTGGACATGGTGGAGACGTTACCCGCATTGCTGAACAGGGTTATACAAGTTATGGCTGGGACCCTTATTATTCTGCACATACACCGAGAATCGCTGCGGATATTGTGAATATTGGTTTTGTGATTAATGTCATTGAGCATCAAAGCGAGCGCCGGGAAGCTTTAATTCAAGCTTGGGAACTGACTCAAAAGGTGCTGTTAGTAGCCGCCCAAGTATTGATATCTGATATTAAGCGGGGTGTAATTGCTTATGGCGATGGCATCATCACTAACCGTAACACATTTCAGAAATATTATGAACAAGAAGAATTAAAAATTTACATTGACCAAGTATTAGGAGTTGACGCAATTCCTGTGGCTTTGGGGGTTTATTTTGTGTTTCGAGATGATGCTGAAGCGGAGTTATTTCGCGCTTCTCGGTTTCGTTCCCGGGCGACTACTCCCAGAATCCGTCTTTGTGTAAAACGGTTTGAGGAACATCAGGAATTATTAACGCCGTTGATGAATTTTCTGACGGAACGGGGAAGAATGCCTGTTAAGGGAGAATTACCTCAAGCAGCGGAAATTGCTGAGGAATTTGGGAGTTTACGCCGGGCTTTTAATGTCATTATACAGGCAACTGACACAGAAGAATGGCAAGCGATCGCTGACAAACGCCGTCAAGATTTGATGGTTTATTTAGCGCTGTGCAATTTTAGCCGTCGTCCCCGATTAGGACAATTATCCCCAGCAGTCCAAGAGGACATAATTGGTTTATATAGTAGTTATAAACAAGCTTGTTTAGATGCTGACCAAATGTTACGCAGCTTGGGAAATACAGAACTCATTATTAAACGCTGTCAAGAAAGCAAGGTTGGTAAAAAATTACCTAATTCCCTTTGGGTGCATATTTCCACACTACAAGCAGTTGACCCTTTATTACGCCTGTATGAAGGTTGCGCTAGTCGGACTCTGGGAAGATTAGAAGAAGCAAATGTGATTAAATTCCATCTGAAAACACCTAGGATCTCTTATTTATTTTATCCTGATTTTGATATTAATCCTCATCCCATTTTATCAAAAGTGATGACAATTGATTTGCGAGATTTGCACGTTACTTATCAGGATTATGATTTAGAAGATGATCCACCAATCTTACACCAAATAGATGCTTTAGTTACTTCTGATTATCCCCAATATGAGAAATTTGCTAAGTTAACTCGTCAAGAAGAAGATAGAGGACTTTTAGATAATTGGCACAGTATTAGTCATGTTTCTGGCTGGAAAAAATGCTTACAAGAAAATTGTACTGTTATTGATGGTTATAGGTTATTTTGGGTTAAAGATGCAGATGCTTATAAGTTGAAAGCACTTAAAGCAGCTTTGAGAACTAGACAAAGAAGGAAGAATATTTCTAACGAGTCACAGAGACACGGAGAGGAGGAATAGAGAGGTTTTTTTAAGTTTGTTTTGCTAGTTTTATCCAGTTTTCGATTCCTTTTTTTGTGGGGATTCCTGAGTTATTAAATGTCCAAATATCTCGTTTATGTTGTTGTCCATAACTAATGTGAATTGGTTGGTGGGGACTGTAAAAATACAGGGAATCAAAGGGTAGTTTTGTTTGTAATATCCATTCTACTAGTTCTGTGCTGGGTAAGTCTGTAATTAGAAAATCACAAGCTGCACCTAATCTTTTACAGTAGTATGTACCATTTTTGTTGATTTCATGGCTAATATGTTGGTCGAGATTGGGGGCTACACGTCCATTTTTTTGACCTGTAACTGGGTCTTTTTTCTCAAGATACTTTTTTAGGTCTGGAGAACAAAAACCGTAGGTAAGTTGAAATTTTTCTCTACTAAAATAATCTATAATTGGGTCAATGATAAATTTATTTAAATCCTGTAATGCGGGAATTACTTCTGGTAGATTTTGTGGATATGGGTTGATCTTTTGGGCATATTTATGATAGGTTTGTGTGCAGGTACAAAATTCTTCTAAGGTTAGATATTTTCCTAATTTTAAATTGTGAGTATTCATAAATACTGGATAGCAATGAGGCTGGTGATTTTATTGTAGCATTTGCTAAAGTTCTGGTTCATTAATTGCCCAGAAGTTAGAAAATGTGAATAAATTTATGTTTAGTTTAAATAAACAACAGGATTAATCAAGATTTAATTATATTTTAAATTTTGTCCGACTACTTACCAAGGTCTAGAAAAGTATGAATGTTCAAGAACTTTTAGCTAGATACGCGACAGGAGAAAGAAGCTTTACCTGTATTGCTTTACCAGGAGCAAATTTGCAAGGAGTCAATTTGGGTGGGGTGGACTTCGGTAGAGCAGATTTAAGAGGAGCAAACCTGACAGCAGCTTCTTTGAGTGGAGCTAATTTGAGTAAAGCGAATCTTCAAGGAGCAATATTGGCAAGAGCGCATTTATCCGAAGTTATTCTCTGTGGTGCTGATTTAACTCAAGCTACATTAACAACTGCTCATTTAAATGAATCAGACCTCAGTGGTGCATTGTTGAGTGGTGCTAATTTATGTGATGCTAATTTACACATGGCATCAATTTCCGCCGCAAACTTACAGGGTGCAAATCTCAGTGGTGCAAAAATGGGAGGTGTGAGAATGTGGAAAGCAGATTTACAAGGTGCGGACTTGAGTGGTGCTGATTTAAGCGAGGCTAATTTGTGCGAAGTAAATTTAACTGGAGCTAATTTAGATGATACAGATATGAGTGAAACTTTCTTAACTGGGGCGATTATGCCTGATGGTAGCATTCATAGTTGATGTTTGGCATTACTGATGCTGATCATTTCGCTTTTAGATAACTACTGGCATAAAAATTAATATTTACTCTTCGTGACTCTGCGCCTCTGCGTGTTAGCGAAGCGGGGCGAAGCCCGACAAATTCTTCTTCTTCACCACCAAGTCCAGAAAAACAAAATAAATCTATCATTGGTATGATTTCTAATATACTAGACTTTGTTATACACTGAAAAAAATTAATGTATACCAGTGAATTAGCTAAATATTCTGTGAGAACGGACATTGGACAAACCAACCGTATCCTCATAGTGGAAGACGAAGAACTGATTCGGGAAATGTTAGTTGTGGCCTTGGAAGGGGAAGGCTATGAAGTAATTACCGCTAGTGATGGCCGAGCAGCGATAGAATATCTGAAAAGTTGTGAAGATAATTCTGAAGAACTGCCTTTAGACTTGGTGTTATTAGATTTGATGTTACCGCAAATTAATGGCCTAGACATTTGCCGTTTTTTACGTCATCAAGGCAACTCAGTGCCAATTTTAATGTTGAGTGCTAAAGGTAGTGAAACTGACCGAGTCCTGGGCTTAGAAGTGGGTGCTGATGACTATTTGACAAAACCATTTAGTATGCGAGAATTGGTGGCGCGGTGTCGGGCGTTACTTCGTCGTCAACGTTTAAGTGCATTGCCACAAGTTCCGGTTCTGAAGCACAAAGATATAACTTTAAATGCTCAAGAGTGTCGGGTTATAGTCCGTGGAGAAGAGATAAGTTTGTCTCCCAAGGAGTTCCGACTCTTAGAATTATTTATGAGTTATACCCGTCGGGTATGGTCACGAGAGCAATTATTAGATCAAGTATGGGGTCCAGATTTTGTGGGGGATAGCAAAACTGTGGATGTTCATATCCGCTGGTTACGGGAAAAGTTGGAGGAAGATCCTAGTCATCCAGAATATATTGTAACTGTGAGGGGTTTTGGTTACAGATTTGGGTGATTGGTGAAAATAGTTGTTAATTTTGAGTAATAACACACCAACTAACGACTTCAATGCTTTTACTGGGATTTTCGCTGGGTTTAGCTGTCGGCCTGGGTTTTTGGGTTTGGCAACAGGTTCATTTGCACTGGTATTTAGAACAATTACTACAATCGCCAAGTTCTAATTTGCATAAAATTACCAATATTAAACTGCTGCTAAGACCTCGCTTACGGCAGGAAATATCTATGGTGAATAGACAGCAACAAAATTTGCAGCAATCATTGTCCATGTATAAGGAATTACTGGATTTTGCTCCGCTGGGATATTTGCAGGTAGACGAGGAAAATCAATTGTTGTGGTGCAATCAACAAGCGCGGGAAATCTTATATCTTCAAAGATGGCAACCTGGACAGGTGCGTTTGTTGCTAGAGTTGGTGAGGTCTTATGAATTAGATCAGTTAATTGAACAAACTCGTGATTGGCAAAAACCCCAGGTGCAGGAATGGGTTTTTCATCCCGCTTGTGAAGATGCTAAGGTGATGACAGAATTAAAGCCCATGTTTCTGCGGGCTTCTAGTTTGCCATTACCAACGGGACAGGTGGGAGTATTTTTGGAAAATTGCCAATCTGTGCTAGATATGAAGCAAGAACGCGATCGCTCTTTTTCCGATTTAGCCCATGAACTCCGCACCCCGTTGACGGCAATTCGTCTCGTGGTGGAAACTCTGCAAACCCGTTTAGAACCACCTTTAGACCGTTGGGTTAATAGGCTGATGCAAGAAGTTGACCGACTGATTAATTTAGTCCAAAGTTGGTTGGAGTTGACGCAAATGCAAAACAATCCCACCATGCAGTTAAATTTGGAAATGGTGGAAATGCGATCGCTCATCATCTCCGCATGGGAAACCCTAGAACCAATTGCCCAGAGTCATTCTCTCAGTATTAACTATTCTGGACTAGACAGCATCTGCATTCAGGCAGATAAATCTCGACTTTATCAAGTATTCGTCAATTTGCTAGATAATAGCATCAAATATAGTCCAGCCACCACAACTATTGACATTGAGACTAAAATAATTTCTACTGATAACGGTCAAATGTTGGAAATAAATATTATTGATTTCGGTGTTGGCTTTGCTGTTGACGACTTACCTCATGTATTTGAAAGGTTTTATCGCGGAGATAAAGCCCGGTATCGTTCACCAGTCAATGAAGTAAATTCGACAACGGGAATTGCTGGTAGCGGTTTAGGTTTAGCCATTGTCCAGCAAATAGTCATGGCTCACGGTGGTGTAATTAAAGCCATGAACCATCCAGAAACAGGTGGTGCTTGGATACAAATTCAATTTTCTCAAGTTATGACAAATTTACCTAGTACAGTAGAGCGCAAGTAAGATAACCATTAAAAATCCTTAAAAAGCTTATACAATCTGCTTTTTTAATTTTTAATTGTTAATTTTTAATTCCGCCCTGCGGTACTAGTCAAGACTATAGTTAAGAAAATATACACACTTTTAATATAACCACTGTGAAAACTGTATTTGATCCTCCCAATCACGAAATACTACCAATAGAACGCTCCATTAGGCGTTTAGAACGGGATTTATTACGTATGGGGGCTTTAGTAGAACAATCATTTCGGCTGAGTCACCAAGCCCTATTTGCCGGGGACTTAATCGCAGCGGAACAAATACCCCGGTTAGATAAAAAAATTGATCGCTTTTATCGGCAAATAGAATCAGACTGCACAACTATTATCATTCGTCAAGTACCCACAGAAAGAGATTTGCGCTGTATAAGTGCTTTTATGCAATTGGTGCGTGACTTAGAACGAATTGGGGATTATGCCGAAGAGTTAGGGGAAATTGCCATTAAACTCTTCCCTTATCCTCAACATAGTTCCTTACCAGAAATTGCAATTATGTCCCAGCACGCCCAAGCAATGTTAGCAACTTGTTTAGTCGCATTGGCAGATTTAGACGAAACCAGTGGACAAAGAATGAAGCAGTTAGATGATGCTGTAGATAATGCTTATGAGCATCTTTATCAAACCTTTGCCCAACAGGAAAATATTTCTGGCGTAATTGAGCCAATTCTCTTGTTAACTTTAGCAATTCGTTGTTTAGAACGCATGGCAGATCACGCAACTAATATTGCTCAACGAGTTACATATATTGTTACAGGTCAGCGATCGTAAATTGGATATTGATCGCCATCAATACATACCATAGACAGGGTATAATCTCAAATTTATCAAATAATAAATAAATCATAACCTTGTATAAAAATTTTGATATTTAGTTGTTTTAATTGCCATTAATGATGTAGAATCACTAGAGAACATTTATGTATAAGTTCCCTTGGGACTTTACCATAGACTGGATTCATTATAGGTGTGAGAGAGATTGAAATTTATGAAAAAAGCTTTTTGGAATATCCTCAAGGTTAGCCCCGTCCTAGCTTTGACCTTATTGACCAGTAACAGTGCCTTTGCTGGTGAAGCTAACGAAAAAGTGACAAGTGTTGCTGAATTATCCCAAGAGTCCAACAGCTTGGGTCAAATAACATCCGTTTCTCAGTTTTCCGACGTACAACCTACCGATTGGGCGTTTCAAGCTTTACAATCTTTATTTGAACGTTATAGCTGTGGAGTTAGTGGTTATACTAACGGTACTTTCCGTGGTAATCGCGCCTTGAGTCGTTATGAATTTGCGGCTGGTTTAAATTCCTGCTTAGACCGCGTTAATGAACTCATTGCTACCGCAACTGCTGACATGGTAACCAAGCAAGATTTAGCTACCTTACAGCGCTTGCAAGAAGAATATTCCACTGAACTAGCAACTATTCGCGGTCAAGTAGATGCTTTAGAAGCTCGTACTGGCGAATTAGAAGCTAATCAGTTCTCCACCACCACCAAACTATCTGGAGAAGCGATTTTCAACTTCTCCCAAGCCTTTGGAGATAAGGTAGCAGACACTGACACAAATCCCGATAATAACCCTGACCTAAACAGCACTGCAACCTTCTCTAATCGAGTGCGGTTGAGTTTGAACAGTAGTTTCACTGGTACAGACCAATTGCAAACTCGTTTGCAAGGGATAAATATCATACCCAACAGTGCCGTTACGGGTACTAACATGACCCGCTTAGGTTATGATGGTAGTGCAACTGGTAATAATAGCAATAACACCGTAACTATTGATAAACTCAACTACGCCTTCAACTTGAGCAAAGCAATCCGTGTCAAGATTGATGCTACTGGCGCTGAGTTGAACGAGAACGTCAATGTTTTCAACCCTGACTTTAGAAGTAGTGGTTCAGGTTCTTTATCTCGTTATGGACGTTTCAGCCCTATTTATCGTCAAGCAAATGATGGCGCAGGTATCACTGTTAATGTGACTCCTAATGATAAATTAGCATTGAGTGGAGCTTATTTTGCAACAGGTAGAGATAATAATGCAAATGATCCATCCCCAGGAAAAGGACTATTTGCTGGTAACAATACCATCTTTGGTCAGTTAGCTTTGAAGCCTACTAAAGCCATCAACCTTGGTCTAACCTACGCCCACTCATATCAAAATAACGCTTTTAACCTCTTCGGAAGTACAGGTAGTGCTGTTGCTAATAATCCTTTTAGCATTATTGGTGTTACTGCTACTGCAATTGAAGCTAACCACTATGGTGTACAAGTTAGCTTGCAACCTAGTGCTAAAATCACATTAGGCGGTTCAGCAGGTTATACAACAGCTAGTACATTAAAAGCTAGTTCTTCAGCAAGCACTGAGACACGGTACTGGGCTAGTACATTAGGTATTAAAGACTTCCTTAAAGAAGGTAACACCTTGGGTTTGATCTTCGGTCAATCACCTAAAATCTCTGAAGCTACAGTAAGTGGGAAATCAGTTCTCAGCACACTAAAAACTACAGGTAGAGAATCAAGCAATTCTTATCATGCAGAAGGTCTTTACAAGATAAAGCTTTCTGATAATATCCTTGTTACTCCTGGTGTATTGGTAATCTTCAATCCTGAGAATAACGACAAGAATAGCACCGAGTACGTTGGTACTTTACGGACTACCTTCACTTTCTAGAATCAACTGAGATTAGTAGTTGGGATTTAGCGAGTTTAGTCGCATGGTTAGGGGTTTAGCAGTGCTAAACCCCTACACTTATTTGTGAAATATCTCTCGTTCCCATACTCTGTATGGGAATGAATTCTATAAGGCTCTGCCTTTAATAATACAATTAGGCAGAGCCTACATCATGGCATTCCCAGTCAGAGACTGGGAACGAGATAACCTCTTAGCTTTACGCAAAATATAATTCATATTAAATTAAGAATAAAAAAGAGACTAATGAATTCAATAGCATCTACCTTAACTTCTATTCTCAGCACCGAAAACGCCGTTATATCCTGGGAAAATCTCAGCCCCACCCAACAGCATAATATCCAACAGGGAATAGACCCCAAAAGCCAGCCTAGTTGTGTCATTTATCCCCATAGCCAAGCAGAATTAGCCGCCGTTATCACCACTGCCCACAGTCACAAATGGCGTGTTCTAAGCTGTGGTAGCGGTAGTAAAATCAATTGGGGTGGTTTAGCTAAAAATATTGATATTGTTGTCAGCACCGAACGCATTAACCAACTCATAGAACACGCTGTAGGTGATTTAACTGTCACCGTCGCAGCAGGGATGAAATTTGCCCAGCTTCAGGAGATTTTAGCTAAACATCACCAATTTTTAGCACTTGATCCCGCTTTTCCTAATTCTGCTACTATTGGTGGTATGGTTGCTACTGCCGATACGGGTTCTCTGCGGCAACGTTATGGTGGTGTGCGTGACCAACTTCTAGGTATAACTTTTATCCGCGCAGATGGTCAAATCGCCAAAGCTGGGGGACGAGTTGTAAAAAATGTTGCTGGTTACGACTTAATGAAATTATTTACTGGTGCTTACGGGACATTAGGAATTATCAGCCAAGTCACTTTTCGAGTTTATCCCATTCCTGAAACTTCGGGAACAGTAATATTAACTGGTAAACCTGAAGCTATATCCCAAGCAGTGAGAACTTTACAAAGTTCGGAATTAACACCAACTCAAGTTGATTTATTATCAAGTAAGTTAGTTACTAATTTAGATTTGGGAACAGGAATAGGTTTAATTACCCGTTTTCAAAGTATTAATGAAAGTGTCCAAGAACAGTCAAAACGACTTTTAGCAATTGGCGAAAAGTTAGGTTTACAGGGGGTAATTTATTTGGGAAATCAAGAAGCTGATTTATGGCAACGATTACCAGAACAAATACATTCTCATGTGACAGAATCTACAATTACCTGCAAAGTAGGAGTATTACCAACTGCGGCTGTGGAGATTATCAATCAAATAGATATTGGTTTAATTCATATTAGCAGTGGTTTGGGTTTAGTCCGTTTAGAAAATCAAGATCAAATTTTGCCTTTGCGGAATTTATGTCAAGCAAATTCTGGTTTTTTAAGTATTTTATCAGCACCTGTTGAGTTGAAGGAAAGGTTTGATGTTTGGGGGTATAATGGTAATGCTTTGGCAGTAATGCGGGGAATTAAAACACAGTTTGATGGTAATTTTATTTTAAGTCCCGGTCGCTTTGTGGGTGGGATTTAAGTTTTAATTAAAAACGAACCGCAGAGGCGCAGAGGTCACAGAGGTTAAGAGGGGAGAAATATAAATGCAAGTTTCGGAAGGTTCGGTGAATAATACTGCTAGTATTAAGAATTTGCAGGGTTTTGATGGAAGTCATCCACCTGATCCTAAGTTAATTGATAGTTGTGTTCATTGTGGTTTTTGTTTGTCTACTTGTCCTAGTTATCGGGTATTAGGTAAGGAGATGGATTCTCCCAGGGGACGGATATATTTAATGGATGCTATTAATGAGGGTGAAATTGCTCTCAATACGGCTACTGTTGAACATTTTGATTCTTGTTTGGGTTGTCTAGCTTGTGTTTCTACTTGTCCTTCTGGTGTGCAGTATGATAAGTTGATTTCGGCTACTAGACATCAGGTGGAAAGAAATTATAATCGCAGTTTACCTGATAAGTTAGTTCGACAATTGATTTTTTCTCTGTTTCCTAATCCTGATCTTTTAAGAATTTTACTTTTTCCATTATTAGTTTATCAAAAGTTAGGAATTTCTCAGGTATTACAAGCAACTGGGTTAATTAAGGCTATTTCTCCCCGGTTAGCAGCTATGGAATCTATTTTACCGGAAATTACTCTTAAATCTTTTCAGGATAATTTACCAGATATCATCCCAGCGAAGGGTGAAAAAAGATATCGGGTGGGTGTAATTTTAGGATGTGTGCAAAGGTTGTTTTTCTCTGGTGTCAATGAAGCGACGGTAAGGGTTTTAACTGCAAATGGTTGTGAGGTGGTAATTCCTAAATCTCAAGGTTGTTGTGCGGCACTTCCTGAACACCAAGGACAAACGGAACAAGCGAAGGTTTTAGCAAGACAAATGATTGATAGTTTTGCTGATACTAATGTGGATTTTGTGATTATCAATGCTGCTGGTTGTGGTCATACTTTGAAGGAATATGGTCATATTTTAGCAGATGATCCAGAATATGCGGAAAAAGCGAAAATATTTGCCGCGAAAGTTAAGGATTCACAGGAGTTTTTAGCTAATGTGGGTTTAACAGCTAAACTTTCACCTTTGACTGAGAAAAATATCAATTTAGTTTATCAAGATGCTTGTCATTTATTACATGGTCAAAAAATTAGTGTCCAACCTCGTCAACTGTTAAAACAAATTCCCGGTGTAACCTTAAAAGAACCTATAGACGCGGCTTTATGTTGTGGTAGTGCGGGGGTTTATAATATGTTACAACCGGAAGTTGCGGAAGAATTAGGTAAACAAAAAGCCCAGAATTTAATCAATACTGGTGCAGATTTAATTGCTTCTCCTAATCCTGGTTGTAGTTTGCAAATTAGTAAATATTTACAGGGGAAAACTATTTCTGTCATGCACCCAATGGAGTTATTAGATTATTCAATTCGGGGTGATAAGTTGGAGATCTAGAAAATTATAATATCCAGATCCCCGACTTCTGAGATTAATTTATAATGTATTTACAAGATCCAGAAAGAAGTCGGGGATCTTATTTCAGTTCATTATTATTCAAGACTAACAACTACAGCTTGACCTTTCACTAATGTAGATAAAATATCTAAAATCTTAGGAACTAAAGGTTTTAAATCAATTAATCTATTAGAAGATGCTTGTAAAACAACTACAGCAATATTAAACTGAGACAAATTTTGCTGAAAAGATAAATTTCTATCAACCGTAATAAAAACATCAAATTCCTGTTCTACTAAAGCCAGTAGTTTACCATTTTTAGTTCCCGCCCATCCCATTTGGGGAACTGTTTTGATTTCATAACCTACAAATTCCTTAGTTAACTTGCGGTCAATACATTCATCTAGAAGCAGTTTCATTTTAAGCTACCTTGTTAATCATTTCTTTTCCTGCTTCTTCTAAGAATGTAATGACTTGTTCCCTAGTAACAGTGGGAAAACCATCTAAAAAATCATCTATTGAATCTCCTGCTGTTAAATAATCTAAGAGTGTTTGTATAGGAACTCTTGTTCCCGTGAAAACAGGAGTACCACTCATAATTTCAGAAGAGACACTTATAACTGAAGGATGATTGGACATTGTAATTGTATTTGATATTTTCAAGTTATATTCCTAGTTTAGCTATAAATAGGAGTAAGCGTGATTCCTGCGCTGCGCTATCTATTCGGGCTAATTTTTCATAGCTAAGGTTAATCCGTCTGCTATGGGAACTAAACTCAGGGTAATTCGGGAATCTTCATGTAATTTGTGATTCAAATCCCGAATTTTGTTAGTTTGATTATCCTGTATTTCTGTGTCTGCAACTTTACCTGACCACAACACATTATCAATGGCAATTAATCCACCGGGACGAATTAATTCAAGACATTGCTCATAATAATTATCATAGTTACCCTTATCAGCATCAATAAACGCAAAATCAAATGTCCCCGCTTCCCCCACTGTCAATAACTTATCTAATGTTTCCAATGCTGGGGCAATATGCAGGTCAATTTTATCAGCTACTCCCGCTTCTTGCCAATAACGTCGAGCTACACTGGTATACTCTTCACTAACATCACAGGCGACTATTTTGCCATCTGCGGGTAAAGCCAACGCTACTACTAAGGAACTATAGCCAGTAAATACACCTACTTCTAAAGTTTTTTTTGCTCCTATCAACTTAATTAATAATGCCATAAATTGCCCCTGTTCAGGAGATATTTGCATGATAGACCTGGGCATTTGAGCGGTTTCTTGACGCAGTTGGGTTAAAATAGTTGGTTCGCGTAGAGAAACTGAAAGCAAATAATCGTATAGGTTTTGTTCTAAACCCAGGGTCTGTTTTGACATGATTTATATTTATTAATTATTTTATGATAGTTCTTCCTCATCAATTTTATGATAACAAATTTAAAATCAAATGTCAACCCCTAAATCCTCTTTTAAACGCGACTCATTTTCAAGATTAAAGATTACAGCACTTCCCGGTGTTATGATGTAGATATCTAGCGGGCAAGACTTGTACTGAGCTTGTCGAAGTATGCCCGCACTACAAGAGTTTCATGATTCAACTTTGTACCTCATAAGAGCGGAAACCGCTGTAAGTTATAATATTTTGAGATATATTCACTAATTTCAGGATTATGACAGGATTTGAACCTTTATTAGCCGCTGCGGTTAGCGGTGTAGCTGTTCCCATTTTCCAGTCTCTTTGGGGAAGTGGTGGTGATTTAGTAGAAAAGCTTGGGAAAAATTTTGATCAAGCTGCGAAAACGAAAATTTTTAATTCTTCCAATAAATATGCACAGAACTATGCAGAAAGACACGGTATTCTCAAAGTTCTGGGAATGCGTGAACCTGTGAAGTTGGAATCTGTGTATACAGCAGTGCAGTTTTTAAATGATAATGCTATTCGTAGTTTTGCATCTATTGAACAATTAGAAGAGGTATATCGTCAAGGGAAAGGTCGGAAGTTTAATTCTCAAAATTGTCCAAAACAAGCAGGAATTGAAGTTGCAAATAAAAAACAATATTTGATGGTTTTGGGGGGACCAGGTGCAGGAAAATCTACTTTTTTAAGAAAAATGGGAATGGAAGCACTCAAAGGTGAAAAAGGAGGATTCAAACATAATTGTATTCCGGTTTTTATTGAATTAAAAAGATTTGCTTCGAGTGATATTGATATTGAAAAATTTATTATTGAAGAGTTTCGTATTTGTGGATTTCCAGTTCCAGATCAATTTACAGCTAAGGCTTTAGAACAGGGTAAATTATTAATTTTATTGGATGGTTTGGATGAAGTTCCCAGTCAAAACCTAAATGAGACTATCAGTCAAATTCAGAACTTTGTTGATACATATCATCAAAATCGGTTTATAGCTTCCTGTCGCATAGCAGCTTACCGCAATAACTTCCGGCGGTTTAGTGATGTGACTATGGCTGATTTTGATGATTCACAAATTCAGCAATTTATTAATAATTGGTTTCATGGAGAAGATGATCAACAAGCGAAAACGGGGGAAAAATGTTGGGAATTACTGCAAAAGCTAGAAAACAAAGCAGCGAAAGAGTTAGCACATACACCTTTATTACTGACTTTTCTTTGTTTAGTATATGACCGTTCTCAGAATTTTCCTAATAATCGCAGTGTTTTATATAAAAAGGCGTTGCGGATATTGTTAGAAGAATGGGCTGCTGAAAAGCGAATTTTGCGAGATGAAATTTATCAAGGACTGCATACAGAATTAGAAGAGTTATTACTTTCAGAAATTGCTTATACTGGGTTTGCATCTAATCGGCTATTTTTCTCACAATCGGAAATTGTTGACCAAATAAAAACCTTTTTGGCGGGTAATTTGAATGCACCACAGCATTTAAATGGTGAAGCGGTTTTAAATGCGATCGCAATTCAACAAGGAATTTTAGTAGAACGGGCGGAAGATGTATTTTCTTTTTCTCATTTAACCCTACAGGAATATCTAACAGCCCAATATATTGATGATCATCGTCTAATTGAAAAATTAGTGACTGAACATCTGACAGATGAACGTTGGAAAGAGGTATTTTTGTTAGTTGCGGGAGTCATGCGGGGTGGTACAGATGATTTGTTGTTATTCATGGAAAAGGAAGTACAAAAATATATCAATACCCGAAAATTACAGGATTTATTAAATTGGGCGGAAAATGTCACAGTAGGATCTCAAGGTGATTATAAACCAGTTGGGAAACGTGCAGTTGCGATCGCCCACGCCAACGTCCTCGCCCTCGCCCTCGCCAACGCCAACGCCAACGCCTACGCCTACGCCTACGCCTACGTCCTCGCCAACGCCAACGCCAACGCCAACGCCCTCGCCAACGCCAACGCCCTCGCCCTCGCCCTCGCCAACGCCCTCGCCAACGCCCACGCCAACGCCTACGCCTACGCCATTGATTACATCGGTGAAATTGAAAAATTACAAATCTTTAATCAAGAGCTCAACTTTACTGTGTTACGTACTCAACTAGAAGCACTAAAAGCTAAAATACCTGATGATAAACAACCAAAAGAAATACATCAAGCTTTTGCTAAAACATTGAGAGAAACATTACTCAATGGTCTTAATCTTACCCCAGAAATGATCAATTTATCTGAGGAAGAAATCAAGGATTTAAATAATTATCTCTATGCTAATCACCTAATTATCCAATGCAAAGAAGCAGCAGTGCGGGTATCACCTACAACATGGGAAGCAATAGAGGCGCGGATGTTGTTGGTGGGGAGTAATTAAAATCCAGGGAGTTTGTGTAGAGATGTTGCAAAGATAAGATTTTCTGAAGAAAGTGCTTATTTGCCCTCTAAAATTGAAGATTATTCTATAAACTTACTCGCGTCAGAGGGGGTATTCATGAGCCGTCCAATTATTCTGGGTATTGTGGGTGATAGTGCTGCGGGGAAAACAACCCTGACTAGAGGGATTGCTCAGGTACTAGGTCCGGAAAATGTGACTATTATCTGTACAGACGATTACCATCGTTACGATCGCACACAACGGGCAGAAATCGGCATTACGGCACTCCATCCTGATTGTAACTATCTGGATATCATGCAGCAACATTTATCGCTGCTACGGACAGGACAGGCGATTCTCAAGCCGGTTTACAGCCACTCCACAGGCACATTTGAACCGCCGCAATATATCAAACCCACTAAATTTGTGATTATTGAAGGGTTACTAGGTTATTCTACCCGTGCAGCCCGTGATGCTTATGATGTCAAGGTTTATCTTGCCCCTCCTGAACCACTTCGCGCTGATTGGAAGGTGAAACGGGATACTCAAAAACGCGGTTATACTCCAGAACAGGTATTAGCGGAGTTAGATAAGCGCGAACCAGATTCGGAACAATATATCCGTCCTCAGCGGCAATGGTCAGATATTGTGGTCAGTTTCTATCCTCCTAATGATGAGATTGATGACACTAATGGACGTTTAAATGTGCGCTTGGTGCTGCGTCCTTCCATTCCTCATCCTGATTTTACGGAAATTATTCACGCTGGTCATAGTGATTCCCAGTCGGCTATTCGCTTGGGACTAGATAGAGATATGGGAAAACCGGTGGATGTTTTAGAGGTTGACGGTCATGCAACTTTGGAACAGGTGAATAAAATCGAACAGATTATGTGTAATGATATGCCGTATTTAAATAATGTGTGCGATCGGGAAAGTAATCCAGAATTGGGTAAAATTGCGGGTACAACTGGAGAAACACTGCAAAGTTATCCCCTCGCTCTAACTCAGTTAATTATTACTTACCATATGCTCAAAGCTACGCAAATTTACCAGTAAGTAATTCCGGGTAGTATCTACAAAAATTAAAGATATTGTCAAAAAGGAATAATTGTGTCCAAAAATAAGGGATAAATAATGAGTTAGCATTCAGCCCCCAGTCCTCAGCAATCAGCCTTAAAATCTGAAATACAGGTAATTAAATCAATACCCCCTCTTCTTTGCTATTTGCTATTTCTGCTTTTCGCTGATAGCTGATAGCTAAATGCTATGACAATTATTCCCAATTCAAAATTCCCAATTGGTATGACTTATTGCCTGAGAATAGCCGACTTACCGGAAAATGAACGCCCCCGTGAAAGGTTAATGACTCACGGACCGAAGATTTTAGCTACAGCGGAATTAATCGCTATTTTGCTGGGTACTGGACAAGGCCCTGGTAAATTATCCGCAGTTGGTTTAGGGCAATATATATTACAGCAATTAGGTAAAGGTCAGTGTGACCCCTTAGCTGCTTTACGAAATGTCTCCCCCGCTGAATTAATGGAAATTCCCGGTGTGGGACCAGCAAAAGCGACAACTATCCTCGCTGCAATTGAATTGGGTAAACGGACTTTTTTATCTCGTCCCTCCGACGGAACAGTAATTGATAGTCCTATTGCTGCGGCTGCGGTGCTGAGTCAAGACTTGATGTGGCAAAATCAAGAAAGATTTGCCGTATTATTATTGGATGTGAAAAATAAGTTATTAGGCACAAAAGTAATTACAATTGGGACGGCGACGGAAACGTTAGCCTCTCCCCGTGATATCTTTCGAGAAGTTATTCGTCAAGGTGCTACCAGGGTAATAGTTGCCCATAATCATCCTTCAGGGAGTTTAGAACCCAGTGAAGCAGATATAGAATTGACTCGGCAATTATTAGCCGGTGCGGAACTGTTAGCTATTTCCATTTTAGATCATTTAATCTTAGGTAATGGCACTCATCAGAGTTTAAGAGAAATTACAACTTTATGGGATGATTGTCCGCAAGTTGATTGATATTTCTACCTTTTTTGTTCTAGGTCTTCTACTGCTTTTTCTGTGCGGGTATTGGGGGTTTTGGTACGCTTAATATTAGGAAATAAGTCAATAGCAAAATTATTCAAAGCTATCCGGGTTTGAGTGCTGGATTTTCCCAAAGCACCTGGTAATACCTTATCTCCCACTGTTATAAAGAGAATAAAGGCAATAAAAAAAGGGTATGTATCGTTTCATCTTCAATTCCTCGCTAATTAGAGATTACAATTGATAACTATCCCTATAGAATGCCCAAATTATCATCAAAACAATAACTTACAAATAATATTTTTTCTCAATCTAATATTCAAATAACATGATCTCACAAAAATTTTCAACAGTTAATTTATACTATTTGCCTAAATATGTGCAATTAATGGCGTATAATATTTAAAATCAGGATGTATTGTTAACCATGGATTTTATCACCATTTTAGGATTAGTTGCAGGTGGATTAACCACTATTGCCTTTTTACCGCAAATGTTGCAAATATGGCGCACAAAATCAGCGAAAGATGTTTCTTATGTGATGCTCATTGTCTTCATGAGTGGTTTGTTTCTGTGGTTAGTCTATGGGATTATCCTCGGTGCTTTCCCAGTTATTCTCGCCAACGCGGTGACATTATGTTTTAACTTGATTATTCTATGGCTTAAAATTAAATATAGATAACTCTACTAAAAAAACTGTGACATCATCTGTATTTAACTCTGAACGCCTTCTGTTTACGCCCGCAACCCCCAATCACGATGCTATTCCCGTAATTTTCGCCTTTCCTAATGAGTATACGGTGGGGATAACTAGTCTGGGTTATCAGGTGGTATGGGCGACTCTGGCTATGCGTGAGGATTTGCAGGTAAGTCGCTTATTTACTGATATTCGGGAACAACTTCCTAGACATCCAGAATTATTAGGTTTTTCTATGTCTTGGGAATTAGATTATGTGAATATTTTTAATCTTTTGGAATCTTTAGAAATTCCGATTCGGGCTAATTCTCGCAATCAAAATCATCCTTTAATTTTTGGTGGTGGACCAGTTTTAACGGCTAACCCTGAACCTTATGCGGAGTTTTTTGATGTGATTTTATTGGGAGATGGTGAAAATCTGCTGGGTGATTTTATAGATACTTATAAAAAAGTCAGAAATGCTGATAGAGAAACTCAGTTAAGAACTTTAGCCCAAGTTCCGGGAATTTATATTCCTAGTTTATATGTAATTGAATATATCACACCAGATGGGGAAATAAAATCAATTAATCCTATTTCATCGGAAATTCCGCCAATTATCCAAAAGCAAACTTATCGAGGAAATACTCTTTCTGCTTCTACTGTTGTCACAGAAAAAGCTGCTTGGGAAAATATTTATATGGTGGAAGTGGTGCGAAGTTGTCCCGAAATGTGCCGCTTTTGTTTAGCGAGTTATTTAACTTTGCCTTTTAGAACTGCGAGTTTAGAAAATTCTTTAATTCCGGGAATTGAACGGGGTTTAAAAGTTACAAATCGTTTGGGTTTGTTGGGGGCTTCTGTTACTCAACATCCAGAATTTACAGAATTACTAGATTATATTAGTCAACCAAAATATGATGATGTCCGGTTAAGTGTCGCGTCGGTGAGAACCAATACAGTTACAGTTAAATTAGCTGAAACTTTGGCAAAACGCGATACAAGATCATTAACAATTGCTGTCGAAAGTGGTTCGGAAAAAGTGCGGAAAATTGTCAATAAAAAATTGGATAATGATGAAATTATCCAAGCAGCTATCAATGCAAAAGCTGGTGGTTTGTCTAGTTTAAAACTCTATGGAATGGTGGGAATTCCTGGGGAAGAAGCAGAAGATATAGACGCAACTGTAAAAATGATGCAAAGTGTCAAAAAAGCTGCGCCTGGTTTACGGTTAACGTTGGGCTGTAGCACATTTGTACCCAAGTCACATACACCATTTCAATGGTTTGGGGTTAATAAGCAAGCAGAAAAGCGGTTACAGTTATTACAAAAGCAAATTAAACCCCAAGGCATAGAATTTCGACCAGAAAGCTATAATTGGTCAATTATACAGGCTTTGTTGTCGAGAGGCGATCGCCGACTTTCTCCATTATTAGAATTAACCCGCGATTTTGGTGACTCTTTGGGAAGTTACAAACGGGCTTTTAAACAACTAAAAGGACAAATTCCCGACTTAGATTTTTATGTTCATAGTAATTGGTCAACTGAGAAAATTCTACCTTGGAATCACTTGCATGGACCATTACCTCAGTCTACACTAATTAAACATTTAGCAGAAGCTACTAACTCAGAATTAAATCATAAATAATGCACACAGATACCATATTCTACCAAATCTTCCTCACCTTCCATACTCTATTATTTGAACTACTGGGACAACCCCCAGAAAATGCGGCAGGTTATCATTTTACTTCGGTAGAAGTCAAAGAAAAAGCCTTTCGATTTGATGGGATATTTATGCCAAATAGTGAAGAAAAACCCATTTATTTTGTCGAGGTGCAATTTCAAAACAAACCAGAGTTTTACTGGGAATTAATTACAGAGATAAATATTTATCTTAATCAATATAAACCCGAACAAGATTGGCAAGCGGTAGCTTTATTTGCGAAACGGAGTTTGGATGTAGAGAAATTAACTAATTACCAACAAGAATTAGTCAATAGTGGTCGAATCAAACGAATTTATTTAGATGAAATACCATCAGGGTCAATAGGGATGGGATTAATTGAATTAATTGTCAGTAAAGAAAACCAATCACAGGAATTGGTGAAAAACTTGATGACAAGAACAAAGACAGAAGTTAGCAATGATAGTGAAAGACAAGGTATTATAGAATTACTGGAAAGTGTTTTGATGTCAAAGTTTTCACAATTAAGTCGTCAGGAGATAGAAGCCATGTTTTTAGTGAGTGATATTAAGCAAACAAGGGTATATCAAGAGGCAAAGGAGGAAGGTGAGAAAAACTTACTGCTGCGTCAGTTATCTAAAAGATTTGGAAAATTGGGAGATGCGTATATCAAAAGCATCAACAGCTTGACAATAGCACAGCTAGAAGACCTGGGAGAAGCATTATTAGATTTTGGAGAAATTAGCGACCTGGAACAATGGCTAAAATCTCACACAGAATCATAGATTTAGATAGTTTACAAATGACCCAAATTATTACTCAAGTAGACGCTTTCACTAATACTCCATTCAAAGGAAATCCTGCGGCTGTATGTGTTTTAGATAGTCCACAATCTGAAGCATGGATGCAAAATATCGCTCAGGAGATGAACTTATCAGAAACCGCTTTTTTAATTAAACAAGATGACGGTTTCAATTTGCGCTGGTTCACTCCGACAGTAGAAGTTCCCCTGTGTGGACACGCTACCTTGGCCAGCGCTCATGTATTATGGTCACAAGGGCATTTATTACCAAATCAAGAAGCGCGTTTTTATACAAAAAGTGGTGTACTTGCAGCGAAACTAGAAAATGATTGGATTCAGTTAGATTTTCCGGTGAATCTTTCTCAAGCTGTAGAATCACCTCCAGAATTAAGTCAAGTTTTAGGAGTGAATTGTAAATCTGTTGTCCAAAATTCTCTCGGCTATTTAGTAGAAGTAGAATCTGAGCAATTAATCAGAGAAATGCAGCCGAATTTCCAACAAATGAAAACTCTCACTAAGGCTGATATTATCGTTACTAGCATTGCTGATTCTGACTCGGAATATGATTTTGTCTCCCGCTTTTTTGCCCCCACTTTAGGGATTAATGAAGATCCGGTAACAGGTGCGGCACATTGTTGTTTAGCCCCATTTTGGCGGGATAAATTGGGAAAAGATGAATTTTTAGCCTATCAAGCTTCTAGTCGGGGTGGAGTAGTCAAAGTGTACTATCCTGGAGCAAACCGCGTCTTTATATCTGGACAAGCTGTAACAGTAATCCAAGGAAAATTAACTATAGGTTAAGAATATATGATATCCCGCAGATCCCCGACTTCTTAAAGAAGTCGGAGATCTTAGTAGACAAGGATTAAGTTAATATTTGTAATTAAATTTTTAGATTTCAGATGACACTTATCGGGCATTATTGACGGTGAACCTCCTTTAATGCAGGAAGTTGAGCAGTAAATAAATTGAGGTTTCCATTTTTTATAGGTGATAATGTTAGTAATACCGTCCTAAAGAGGGATGGTGATTTGATAAAAATGTTAGAGTTCAGAAGGAGAAATCCCTGTAAATACTGAATTTTTACATAAATTAACCCATACTAAAAACTCAAAAAATGACCATTAACCGTGCAGCTAATAGAAATTTACTTCAAAAATCAGATTGGCCTGTAAAAGATTTACCAGGATTGAGTGCAGAAGATCAAGCTCAATTAAAGAATTGTGGCATTAATACCACAGAAGAATTAATTAATAGAGGAAAAACTCCAGAAGAGAGAATAGTATTAGCGGGTAAATTACAGGTAAATATCCATTCTGTGAATAAATGGGTTGTTTTGGCAGGTTTAGCCCGTGTTCCCAGTGTAGGAACTCAGTATTGCGGTATATTGCTTCACTCTGGGGTTATTTCCATAGCCCAATTAGCCCAAACTCCGACTCACAGATTACATAGACAAGTTATGCGTTTGCAAGTAGCAACATTGCATAACCGGGATTTGTGTCCAGCAGTTGAATTAGTCCAACAGTGGAGTCATCAAGCGCAAGCAATGGGTAATTAGTCAGTAGGGGCGAAGCATTTGGAAGATAAATTATCGGTCATTGTCAAAAATAGTTCTCCAAATGCTTCGCCC
>NZ_VIKY01000184.1:0-11080 GCF_009711925.1 Dolichospermum sp. UHCC 0352
GTACTGGTAGTTGCCTTGAGCGTCTAGGAGGATAATTGACTATCCTTTTTAAGCAAGTCTTAAAGAATCTGCGTGTCTTTAGACCGCAGAGTGTCAATAAAAAGCACTGCTTCCACTTATCTGTTTCATAGTCGGGGCAGTGCTAATGCTATGAGATTATTAGATTAGCGATTGAATTTAAGTTCCCACAGCACCAGAGTAAATTAAACCTCGCTGCATATCCAAAGTCAAAATCGCCCCATCCTTAATTACCTGTGTCGCTTCCTTGACACCCACAATCACAGGCACACCAAGACGTAAACCAATAACAGCGGCGTGACTTGTGAGACTTTCTTCCTCAGTAATAATCCCCCCGGCTTTGCGAATTGCTTCTACGTAATCAACACCAGTGCGGGATGCCACCAAAATATCACCAGGGTTGAAATTACTGGCATCCATAGCATTATGAACTACCCTAGCGCGGCCACTTACAGAACCTTGTCCTAGACCAATTCCCTGACCGAGTACGGCAGTGACTATTTCTACTTTAATCAAGTCCGTTGACCCAGAAACGCCTTGAAGTGTACCAGCAGTCATGACGACTAAATCACCTTCAGTTAAGAGGTTTTTTTCCTGGGCAACATTAATAGCCGCTTGGAATGTCTGACCCGTAGAAGGTAATTCCAGCACCAACAGCGGTCTTACTCCCCATACCATCTGTAACTGTCGTGCCACATTAACATGAGGTGTGATGGCTAAAATTGGGGTTTTGGGACGGAACTTAGAAACGTTGCGGGCTGTAGCCCCGGTTTGTGTCAAAGTCATAATTGCCGCCGCGCCCAAATTTTCCGCAATTTGACCAACGGCTTGGCTAATCGCATTGGGAATAGAACGCCTGTTATCTCGTGACAGACGGGAGTTGGTGTTCAGGGTTTCTTCTTGTTCAATCCGTTCAGCAATTCTGGCCATAGTAGCTACAGCTTCCACTGGAAAACTACCAACAGCGGTTTCATTGGAAAGCATGACCGCGTCTGTACCGTCTAAAATCGCGTTGGCGACATCAGATACTTCCGCACGGGTGGGACGGGGGTTGCTGACCATGCTATCGAGCATTTGGGTGGCGGTAATGATGGGAATACCCAAGCGGTTGGCTGTAGCAATGAGCCGCTTTTGCAGTACGGGTACATCTTCCGCCGGTAATTCTACCCCTAAGTCACCTCTAGCCACCATCACCCCATCACACAAAGATAGAACTGCTTCCATTTGTTCGATAGCTTCATGCTTTTCGATTTTGGCAACCACAGGCACATTTTTGCCAGTGCTGGAAATTAGTTCTTTAATTTCGATAATGTCCTGGGGATTGCGGACAAAGGAAAGGGCTACCCAGTCAACACCTTGGTCTAGACCAAACATCAGATCCTCGCGGTCTTTGTCGGTCATGGCTTTAATGGATAAGTAAACTCCCGGAAAGTTAACACCTTTGTTGTTGGAAAGTTTACCGGGAACTGTAACCCGACAATGTAAATCACCTTTTTCGCGGTTAATTTCCTCTACTACCATTTCGACTTTGCCATCATCGAGGAGGATATTTGAACCAACGGGAACTTCATCTGCTAAGTAATCGTAGGTAACGCAGCTTATTTGCTGTGTTCCTTCGATGAGGCGATTTGTTAACGTGAAGCGATCGCCTTTTGCTAGAATTATAGAGCCAGTTTCAAACCGCCCCAAGCGAATTTTTGGACCTTGTAAATCTTGCAGAATTGCTACTGGTCTATTTAGTTCAAAAGCGGTTTGCCGAATTAACCGAATACTACGCTGATGATCAGCATGAGTTCCATGGGAGAAGTTTAGCCGCAGGGTTGTTGCGCCCGCTTCAATAATCGCTTTTAGCATTTCTGGGCTGCTGGTAGCAGGTCCAATAGTAGCAACAATTTTAGTTCGGCGCTGAGAATCTCTTAATTTCGTCATGGGCTGGGTTCAAGATTTTTGGGATCTACCTGGGAATTAATCGTCATGTTGTCTCATACCATTTGAAATTTGAGATTTTGGATGATGAAATACTGACTGTATCAGCAAATCATTTTTCGGACTTGCTGAAACCAAGTATGAATTGAGGTGTAGAGACGTTCCATGGAACGTCTCTACAAGAGTTTTCACATCATTAAAAATCACGTTCATACCTCAAATCAGCAACACCCATTTTTCCATTAATCGCCATCATTTTACAAATTGGTATGAATTAAACGGACTCTCTTTTTGAGTAACTGCTATATCAATGTTATAAGCGGTTAGAGAGGTAATTATGGTATAGATTTGATATCGTACACTAATCTGATCGGCAACCTGCTTCTGGGAGAGTTTTTTGTCTACAGCGCTGGTTTAGCAAAGAATCATAGCCTGATTTATTGATTCTGCAGCCAGACTGTGAATAAATCTTGCTTTACATAACTTTACTCTTAACTAAGATTAATAGTATGATTCGTAAAGATTGATTATTAAAGGAGTTAGTAATGCTCACGTCGGAGGCACAAAAGCCACTGACAATCCCCCCAAAAGAACTTTTATCACCTCCTGGTGATTTTAACCCGACGTTACTACTGTTTTTAGTAGTGGTGATCATGTTGGTTTTATCCAACTTTGGGTATTGGTGTTGGGAATGGCCAGATTGGTTATGTTTTAGTATAAATACTCTGGCGTTACATTGTTCAGGAACGGTGATTCATGATGCTTGTCACCAGTCTGCCCATCGCAATCGCATTGTTAACGCTATTTTAGGGCATTGTAGTGCCTTAATCCTAGTTTTTGCTTTTCCAGTATTTACACGAGTACATTTACAGCATCATGGTAATGTAAATCACCCTAAAGATGACCCAGATCATTATGTTTCTACAGGTGGTCCCCTGTGGTTAATTGCGGTGAGATTTTTGTACCATGAGGTATTTTTCTTCCAAAGACGGTTATGGCGGAATTATGAACTACTAGAATGGTTTATTAGTCGCTTAATTGTCATTACTATTGTTTATATTTCTGTCCAATATCATTTTTTGGGCTATATTCTTAACTTTTGGTTTATTCCCGCTTTTGTGATTGGAATAACTTTGGGGTTCTTTTTTGATTATTTACCCCACCGTCCCTTTGTGGAGCGAAATCGCTGGAAAAATGCCCGCGTCTATCCTGGTAAGGTTCTCAATATCCTGATTTTGGGACAGAATTACCATTTAATTCATCATCTGTGGCCTTCGATTCCTTGGTATAATTACCAGCCAGCTTATTATTTGATGAAGCCGTTGTTGGATGAAAAGGGGAGTCCGCAAACTTCCGGGTTATTGCAGAAGAAGGACTTTTTTGAGTTTGTCTATGATGTTTTCATAGGTATTCATTTTCATCACCATTGATGTGTTTTTCTACATCTGAAGTTGTAAGTATTCATCTGTGATACTTGTTGATACCCAGATCCCCGACTTCTTTTATTTATTCTGTCCATAAATAATAAATTGATCACAGAAGTCGGGGATCTTATCACCTTACCTGAATTATTAAACTTTTATTGGGTATAAGCTATTATTCTTACACACTAAATCAACACAGAATGTGATGTTTCTGGTAATGTAACATTCATTGCAACTGAACCATCTTTGATAGCATCATAAAGTCCTGATGTAGTTGCCCATTCTAAACTATCTTTGGAGCTTTGAGAATTAACTAAATCTCTTAACCAATCATAAACTAATAACTCAAACTCTTGTGGAGACATTTCTTCTAGAGAAATTTGTCTTTTCTCTGCATAGTTTTTAATAGTATTCTTGGCATTAAATTGATAGTCTGCTGATTCGTGATCTCTATCAGGTGTTTCTTCTTTCCATAAATAGAAATTATCAGGAAAAGCAATGAGAAAGAAGGGAGTATTTCGTATGGCTGAGTGTGCTAGTAAATTACGTCTGATTTCAGTTGCACGCCGAAGTTGGGCAGATGTTGCGGATAGAGATATCTTCTTAACTTCTGCTATTAGCTGAATTTTTCCTTCTGCATCAAAAATAGTTATATCAGGGCGAGGACTTAACCTAGCACCTTTAACCTCCCATTCTCCCCTGCGTACCATTTCATCGAGACAGGAGCGACATACATTAACCTGTTTACGTCCTGGAGAATACCATACAGCCGTAATAGCTGCTGGTGAATCTTTGGCAACACACTTTTCTGTTTGAATCTCACAGATATCTTTTAGGATTACACCACTTGGCTCTACTCTTGTAATCATAGTTATTCTCTTGACTGGGATTGATTATCTAACCATTCGATTAGTCTATCTCTTGCATCTTCTATTAAGTCTTCTCTATCTTTTGAACCGAGCGCAATATGAAAAGAAGCATTCAAACTTGTTTCAGCTTCATCAATAAGTATATCAGGCATATCCAAAGGTCGCCTATATTCCCTATCAAAACGTTGCATATGTGATAATTCGTGAGCTAAACAGGCAAGGACAGACATTCGAGAATTTGCACTAGAGTTATTTCCAGGATAAGCATCTGCTCCTAAATCAACAACATTTCTATCTTCTACAAAACGCGTTCGAGAACTATTTATATTGGCTTCATCTGTAATTAGGATTCTATCCTCATCACCACATAAGACTTGCCAAGCCTCAATACAATATTCTATTTGTCTATCGGTTAACCCGTTACGATTTCTTTGCCCTAAGTAAAGTGACATATATGCTGAAACTCCTGCTAGATAAAGCAGCAGAAGCTTTAATTATCTTTTTAACACAATGTCGAATATAAATGATAACCAGCAAGGGATTAATATTTATCCGCCATCTGATTTATTTTATCAAATATCCGTCCCTAAACTCTGAGCATAAATCACCTCAATATTGCTACCAAAATCCAATTTATCTAAGGATTCTGTAACCAAGGATCGCCCGATTTTGTATTTAAGACAACAACAGTGAGTATAATGTATTAACTATTGGCTTAGTAACATACAGTAATTATACGTAATAATATGATTTAATCAACCCAAAAACCAGGTCAGAAAACCCAACCAGCATTGTTGGGTTATTTTACTTCAATGCTTGCCTATGCCGCATTACAAACTGTCGGTTTTGGAAGTGCATCACCCGCAGCTTCGTAAGCAATAATAAGAGAGTCTAAGGCTTCAATTCCATTGGTTACGGCTAACTCGTAAGTATCCCCATGAGTGCGCCATTTTTGTCCTGGAAAATCAGGGAATCCTACTAAGAAGCAATTATCTTCCTCAGACCACTGAATTATCATTTGGTACTTGAGTTTATTCATCTTCTTTCTTATCCACTATTGACTCAATTGCCTGTTTTACTTCCTTTTCTTGGTAGCGTTTAGCATCTGCTCCATCTTTGCCTGAAATCGTTACCTTTCCATAATATAGGGGATGTATCCAGTTAGTATGACTTCCTTTTCCTGGTAGTTCTGTAAAACCAGCCTGGACAAGCATTTGCTTAAGCTCTCTAATTTTTTTTGGCATCTTTTTTCAAAATTAGTCTTATATATGCCAATCTAGTCAGATATTGAAAGACAACCAAATTTTTCCAGTTAAATAGTTATTTTCAATATTTTACCTTGTCAATTGTCACTTCAAATATCCGTCCCTAAACTCTGCACGTAAATCACCTCAATATTGCTACCAAACTCCAATTTATCTAAGGATTCTGTGAAAAACACAAAACCCTTATACGCCGTCACATACTTATATATTTTCGTAAAATAACCTTCACTGGTGACAATGACAAGCGGCTCTTCACCTTTGGTGAGAATATTTAAAAAAGCGTCTAATTTCACACATACACCAGTACCCCGATGAGTGAAAATACTCCCACCAATAGCAGCAGGTTGAGCAGCCGCGTCACCACTGTAATAGCTCATGAATGCGCTAACTTTAATTATGTTATTGACCTGCTAATTTTAAACTTTCGTCTCCAATACGTGCTGTGAAGTTTGTAACGTTTGGGGTAAACTCCAATCTGGACGCAGTTTAGCTGCTTGACGTAAATAAATATGGTGAATGGGGGTAGATGTTGGTAAATTAGCGTGAATTAAAAAGCGAATGCAGCGCGGTAAACTGCCCTCAACGTGCATTTGTTGAACATCCAACATAGCTACACTATCCCACAAAGGACGACTGCGAGCGATCGCTGCTGGGAAAATAGCATCTAAATCTTTTGTTACTGAAAAAGTCACACTAATCATATCGTCTGGTTGGAGTTGATTTCTTTGCTCCAATTCATCTAATAATTCTGTCACTGAATCTCGAATTGCTTCGACGCTGTTTTCTGCAACGGTTGTTGCACCCCGAATTGCTCGCATTTGCCATTCCACTTCTAAAATCCTCCTTTTGTCAGTTGTCAGTTGTTAGTTGTCAGTTGTTAGTTGTCAGTAGGGGCGAAGCATTTGGAAGATAAATTATCGGTCATTGCCAAAAATAGTTCTCCAAATGCTTCGCCCGTACAGTTGTCAGTTGTCAGTTGTCAGTTGTTTACTACTTCTAATGACTAATGACTAATGACCAATGACAACTTTACTATGGACGATATAACCACATAGGTAAACCACTTGTAGAAACTTCAAATTCTAGCCAATTGATTCCCGCACCAATAACCGATTTAGCTTGACGACTTCCCGGTAAAACACGACTCAAAAATGGTTTCCGTTCTTCTAGCGTATAGCAAAGAGTTTTCTCCGGATCAAGTCCTACTAATTCTGCTGTCCACCGTCGTGCATCTTCTTCTGTTCCTAAGCGGTCGACAACGCCCAATGCTAAGGCTTGCTGTCCGGTAAAAATCCTGCCGTCAGCAAAGCTTTTTACCTTTTCTACAGTTAGTGAACGAGCTTCTGCTACCGTTTCCACAAATTGTTGATAGCTACAATCAATCAAGTCTTGCAGAATAGTTTCTTCTGGTTCTGTTAGTTGCCGATCAAAAGCTAATATATCTTTGTAGGGTCCTGACTTAATGACCTTAAAAGAAACGCCAATTTTTTCCAGCAGCACTTCTAGGTTATTTCCTCGCAAAATCACCCCAATACTGCCTGTAATCGTGCCTGGATTCGCCATGATATGTTCTGCCCCCATACCAATATAAACGCCACCAGAGGCAGAAATATTGCCAAAACTGGCGACAATTTTGGTTTTTTTAGCTAATCTCTTGAGGGCACTGTAGATTTCTTGGGAGTCTCCCACTGTACCCCCAGGACTATCAATGCGTAGTAATAAAGCGGGAAATTTACTTTCTTCTACGGTTTTCAAGGCTTCTAGGACGTGCTTACGGGTTGCACCAGCGATAGCACCGCTAACTTCAATCCGCGCAATTTGTTTCCGAAAGTTGGGCTTAAATGGCCAAATCATGGGCAATCAAATAACTTTTTAATCTTTGTGAATATCTTTAATATAGAACGCCTAGGGTGAAGCTAACGGGCTTTACCTTTAATCCGATTGGGAATTAGGGCTTGGGAAGGGGACAGGGAGTAACAATTTTTTATTTTGAATTGTTTTGTCCTCTCCTGGCTATGAATAAAAGTTAGCAGCTAGATCATTATTGAAAAGCTTTAGGAAATTTTTAGATTTGATGTGTAGTTTTATTTGGTATGTTTAAGGAGCAAAAGACAAGTATTGAAAAATATTTGCTTTTACAAATATAGACATCTAAAAATATTGTGTCGTACCACTGCACTACACAAGCATTTGGGAAAATAAGGACATTAAAAAACAGAATTTTCCAGCCCAAGGACAATAGCTTTTAGGAAAATTAGCTAAAATTTACGACTGGTTAAGATTACTTGTTTTTGATTGTGTAAATCATCAACACTCATTTGATGCATTATTAACTTTTAAGAGTCAGTGCGGAGAATTTGATAGCGGTAATAAACATAGATATCAAATAACGCCCCGACAAAGCCACAAGTCAGACCAATTGTCAAGAGACCGTTGAAGGAACTACCACTGCCGAAAGTGGCGAGAAAATACAGAATTTGGATAGAGACATCGGAAATTATCCCTTGTAGCCCAGGGACATAGCCAAAAAGGCATAAAACCACCAACAAACCCCCAATGAAGAACACAGGGACAAGAAAACTAAAAATGGTGGTGAGGACGAGAGAGCGAAAAAAGTTACTAAAAATAGTCATTTCGAGACCGGGATAGTGGGTAACTTGAGAGATAGCCGAAAATTTATCTGCCACTCTCTACAATACTGGCGATCGCTCCCAAACATTTATTTCGTCAAGAATCTTAAGTTTTCATTAAATTGTACTGGTAATAGTTACTCCAGGTGCATTTAGTGTTTGCGATGTTTCAAATCTGTAAAACCATGAAATAATCAGGGTTTGTATCTCAGTGTGCAGTTTACTAGAAGTAAAAACACTGTAAAAACTCGCTCAATTTTATGAGACTAGTCGTAAACTAAGTTAATAATTTGCATATTAGTAATGTTAATTCCATTCCCCACTACCAGTGACCAATGGCTAAATCCAGTTTAGAAACATGGAGTCAGCGATTGCTGGCCGCGATATTTTTAGGTGGACAAGTCTTATTTCACCTAATCCAAGGTAAAATTCACCGCCGGAACACCCTAGAACAATTGGCAATAGTTGGACCCGACTCCTTCTTTATTGCCCTATTAACAGCCATATTCGTGGGTGCAGTATTTACAATTCAGGTAGCAAGGGAGTTCATCAATTTTGGGGCAGGAAACCTCGTTGGTGGCGTGTTAGCAGTAGCATTGACGAGAGAACTTACCCCCGTATTAACAGCAGTAGTTTTAGCTGGAAGGGTAGGTTCGGCTTTTGCGGCAGAAATCGGCACAATGAAAGTCACAGAACAAATAGATGCTCTGTTAATGTTAAAAACAGATCCTATTGATTATCTAGTCATTCCCCGGCTTCTGGCTTGCTTCATCATGCTGCCGATTTTAACTTTGTTATCCTTAATTACAGGAATGTCTGGGGGAATGCTTATAGCCACTCATATTTACAACCTTTCAGATACAGTATTTCTAGACTCAGCGCGTGACTTTCTCGATATCTGGGATATTGGCAGTGCTATGATTAAAGCTGCTTGCTTTGGTGTATTAATCGCCATTATCGGCTGTAGTTGGGGCTTAACCACTACTGGAGGTGCTAAAGGTGTGGGACAATCAACAACAACTGCTGTTGTCACTGCCTTATTAGTTATATTCATTAGCAACTTCTTTCTGTCTTGGGTAATGTTTCAGGGTCCGGGTAGTGGATTAGTAAAATGATTTAGAGGCAAGATAGAGTCGTTAAGAATTACGAATTATGTAAGTAGGAGAAAAGATTTTGACCAGTTCATTGACACCTAACACCATATCAACAGTAGAACTAAAGCCAAGTTACAATATTCCTGTTGTCTTAGTCTTGGGCGCTATTCCCGTACTATTAGTACAACCTTGGTTGGGAGGAATATTGACGTTATTGGGTTTGTTTTTGATGTTGCAAGCTGTAACACTACGCTTTCAATTTACCGCTACCGATTTTGATCTTTATAGAGGAGAAAAGTTAATTAAGCGTTTTCCTTACCAAGAATGGCAAAATTGGCGAATATTCTGGAATCGAGTTCCCATTTTGTTCTATTTTAAAGAAGTGAACAGTATTCACTTTTTGCCAATTTTATTTGACCCCAAAACCTTAAAATCTTGTTTAGAAGAACGTTGTCCACGCATTGATTAGATTTTGTTGTTTCGCGCAGAGTCGCAAAGGAGCAAAGGCGCAAAGGGAAGAGTTTTGATAGTGCGGTGTCAGCCATAAATTAAAGTAAGAGAATTTCATAGCTGAATTCAGTAAGTCTGAAAATTTATATTGTTGTTTATGAACCCAGAAGAATCTCAAACTCCAGAAACCATAAATAAGTGGTTAGAAAAAATAGAAGTGCAACCTCCTACAGATGAAATACTAGAAAAACCATCTGCTGATTTAGAATTAGAAGCTGAAGCATCTGGTGAATTGGTAACGTCATTAACCACAGAAACAACAGCATTAGAATCGGCAGATTCACTATATACACAACCAGCGCAAAAAGTAATCCAGTTGCAGCATAGGTCAGCAGACTTAAAAGCAGAAATTACTCAATTGGAAATTACTTATGAAACCCTTCAGAAGCAAGTAAGTGTAACCCAAATCGCACTTTCGCAAGTTGTCCAAGAGTCATTATCGCAGTTAGAACAACGCAAACAAACTTTACAAATTTCTGTAGAACAACTCGAACGTCGTCAAGAACGCATTCGCAATGAAATGCGGACTACTTTTGCGGGGACTTCTCAAGATATAGCAATTCGGGTACAGGGTTTTAAGGACTATCTCACAGGCAGTTTACAGGATTTGGCATCAGCGGCGGAACAAATGCAACTGGTACAACCTGTCCGAGAACGGGAAAAACCACCACAGGGAGAAGCAAAACCTGTTAAAGAACAATTAGAAGCCCCACAACTTGGCCAACAGCAGTTTCAGGATACTACTAAAAAAATCCGCCGCTTGCTTGACCAATATCGTAACCAGCCAGATTATTATGGACCACCCTGGCAGTTACGCCGGACTTTTGAACCAATTCACGCCGAAAAACTATCAAATTGGTTATTTACCTTAGGTGGACGGGGTGCTTTGCGGACAATGGGTAGCCGCTTACAGAATATTTTAATTGCTTCGTCGGCAGTTTCTATATTACATCAACTATATGGGGACAGGGTGCGAACTCTGATTTTAGCAAATACTCCAGAACGTTTAGGCGAATGGCGACGCGGTTTACAAGATTGTTTAGGTATTGGTCGTCCTGATTTTGGCCCCGACAGAGGAGTGGTATTATTTGAAGCACCGACAGCTTTAGCCCAAAAAGCCGAGAGATTAGTTACAGCCAATCAAATGCCTTTTATTATCATTGATGATTCTGAGGAACAAATTAGTTTAGCTTTACTGCAATTCCCTCTCTGGTTAGCTTTTGCCCCTGACCCGAAAACTATGAAAGATCGGAATTTTGACGATGATTTTTAATTAGTCATTGGTGATTGGTGATTGGTGATTGGCAAAACAACTAACAACTGTACGGGCGAAGCATTTGGAGA
>NZ_VIKY01000185.1:0-2356 GCF_009711925.1 Dolichospermum sp. UHCC 0352
ATAATATTCCTGACCAACCTACGAATACAAAGCGATCGCGCTTTAGCCAGTCGTCTAATACGTCAAACCACCCTCTACTAGGGGCGCGTCCAACTGCGATGGTCATTTAACTAAAATCCTCGTTTTTACTAAAATTGCCCCGTTTTTTTAAGCAGTGTTTCCACAGTTTTACTGATTTATATCATCTGCCGTGAGGAATTCAACGTTTTTTTTTACAAACCCAGCAGCCTTGCAGAAGCTAAGATTGTGAGAACTGACTACTTGACAAAGTGATCATTTCTCTTGACACTCCCCTGGCTAAAGCCGAGGGGATTCTTAAGAGATGACGCTCTTAATATCCTTATTTCTAAGGTTCCCAGGCTCAACACATTTGCCCTTTAGGCGTGCTGATATCTCCTCAAGGTTTTTCGGGCGTAGACTTTCCCACAGTCCGGGGGTAGGTTTTTAAATCTTGTACTGATAACGGCATTTTACCATTTTTAGTGCAGGATAAATCCTGTTTCTAGCCTTCATCCCCTAAAGCACGAACATACTCAACTGCGTTGCTGTTTTTCAGTGGTTTTCGGCATTTACCTGATAAATTAGGCCATGATTAGCTACCGTTAACCGGCAATTTAGATTGTGGTAGCGTAATGATTATTAACTTATCACATTCCTCAGGGTTTGGGCTGGATATGGAACAGGAAGTTAAATATTCTCTATCCATATCAGAATTTTAACAATTGGACATAGGTTTTCTCAGAAATCTTCCTAGGGGCGCAGGCCCTGCGGCCTAAAATCCTTCAAGTTCAGGATAAAATTTCTGCTCAATTCTTTGATAACTTGCAATCCAGACTGCTTCAGTGGCAGACTTGAGAAAGATAGTCCAAGGCAGTTTAATGACCGTATCAACAACAATTAACAAAAGCGAGAACCTCCTCTCTCAAAAGGTTCTTGGTTCACGTCGGTTTAGTAACTACTGGTGGGCAAGCATTGTAACTATGGGAGCCAGTGGTTTTTTCTTAGCTGGGATCTCTAGTTATCTCAAAGTTAATTTACTCATAGTTACTGATGCAACACAACTAATATTTGTCCCTCAAGGATTGGTGATGGGACTATATGGTTCTGCTGGCTTGCTATTAGCTACATATCTGTGGCTCGTGGTGCTGTGGGATTTAGGCGGCGGTTATAATGAGTTCAATCGGGAAACGGGGACATTAAAAATCTTTCGTTGGGGGTTTCCAGGGAAAAACCGTCAAATCCAAATTGACGGCAGGATTGCAGATGTACAATCTGTCAGGATTGTGATTAAAGAAGGTCTGAATCCTCAACGTGCTTTGTATCTTAGGGTTAAGGGTAGAAGAGATATTCCCCTCACACGAGTAGGTCAACCGTTATCTTTGGCAGATTTGGAAACCCAAGGTGCAGAATTAGCCCGTTTTTTAGGAGTATCCTTAGAAGGACTCTAGGGATTTTGGATTGGTGAACAATAAGATCCATAACATAAGATCCCCGACTTCTCTAAGAAGTCGGGGATCTGGGGATATAAGGAATAATTGGCCAGAAAAGATGAAGATATTTTGTTTAATGCAGTCACTAACAATGCGGTTAAAATTTCCACAATTTTTTGTAGTTCTGTTGATGATTGGCTCTTTGACTTTGGGAGGATGTACTGGTAGTACAACATCTTCTAATTCATCCCCAACGGCAACTACTACCAGTGCTACTACTAGCGCACAAACAGTATCAGAAACTGTTAGTGAGAGTATTCCTGGAACCAAAGGTTTACCACGCCTTGAGGGTAAAGCTACGGTGGTGATGACGGTGAAGCGTGGAGAAGTAGTTAACCCCCAATCAATTACAATTGAAATAGATGGCACAAATGCACCAATTACTGCGGGTAATTTTGTGGATTTGGTTCAAAAAGGCGTTTATGACGGTTTAGCATTCCATCGTGTTGTCCGTGAACCTCAACCTTTTGTGGTTCAAGGTGGAGATCCCCAAGGTAAAGATCCGAAATTTCCCGAAAATAGACTGGGAACAGGTGGTTTTATTGATCCTAAAACTGGGAATGAGCGCCGGATACCGTTAGAAATTAAACCAAAAGGCGCAAAAGAGCCTATTTACAGTAAAACAATTACTGAGAAGCCTGTATTACAGCATAAGCAAGGGGCGATCGCTATGGCTAGATCACAACCAACTGATTCTGCTTCTGCTCAATTTTACTTTGCTTTAGCAGATTTATCGTTCTTGGATGGTAACTATGCGGTGTTTGGTAATGTTACCAAAGGTTTTGAGGTAGTGAACAAAATTGAGCAAGGCGATCGCATTGTATCGGCAAAAGTTACTCAAGGCGCGGAAAATCTAAAAACTGCTC
>NZ_VIKY01000185.1:2457-3300 GCF_009711925.1 Dolichospermum sp. UHCC 0352
TTTGGTATAGAAAGTTTCAAACTCTGGGTCTTCGGCTGCCCGTAATTCTTGGGAAACGAAGTCATAAGCCCGGAGGTTTAATGCTAAACCAACGATACCAATGGAACTCATCCACAAGCCTGTGACAGGGACAAACAACATGAAGAAGTGTAACCAACGTTTGTTGGAGAAAGCAACTCCGAAAATCTGTGACCAGAAACGGTTTGCTGTCACCATGGAGTAGGTTTCTTCAGCTTGGGTGGGGTTGAAGGCGCGGAAGGTATTTGATCCTTCACCATCTTCAAATAGGGTGTTTTCTACTGTGGCACCGTGAATAGCACAAAGTAAAGCTCCACCTAAGATTCCCGCTACACCCATCATGTGGAAGGGGTTGAGTGTCCAGTTGTGGAAACCTTGTAGGAATAGGAGGAAACGGAAAATTGCGGCTACTCCAAAGCTAGGTGCAAAGAACCAGCTAGATTGCCCTAAAGGATACATCAGGAACACGCTGACGAATACGGCGATAGGACCGGAGAAAGCAAGAGCGTTATAAGGACGCAGACCGACGAGACGGGCGACTTCAAATTGGCGTAACATGAAGCCAATCAAACCGAATGCGCCATGTAGGGCTACGAAAGGCCACAAACCACCGAGTTGAATCCAACGGGTGAAGTCACCTTGAGCTTCAGGACCCCACAGGAACAACAGGGAATGCCCCATGCTGTTGGCTGGTGTGGATACTGCTACTGTTAGAAAGTTAGCTCCTTCTAAGTAAGAAGATGCTAGTCCGTGGGTGTACCAGGAAGTGACGAATGTTGTACCGGTCAGCCAACCGCCTAATGCGAGGAAGGCACAGGGGAATAA
>NZ_VIKY01000186.1:0-37023 GCF_009711925.1 Dolichospermum sp. UHCC 0352
AAACTGGGATAACTGAGGGATATAGACTGAAACTCTCTATAGAATCTCCGCGTCTTTAGACCGGAGAGTGTCAAAATCTCTATATATCTTTAGATAGAAATAATGCAGAAAATTGCAGTTGGTAGTCACAGTTACAGTTACTCGGGATCATCGGGTGTTAGCTTTACTGATGTAATGTAAAATTGTGGCGCAAATAAGCTCCTCAGCAGTTATGGCTCAGATATTAGATCCTCTACCACCAGAGCATTCGGGGAAGATTCTCTGTTGCTACGTCAATGCTACGAGTAAGATCCAGGTGACTCGTATCTCCAATATTCCCAATTGGTATTTTGAAAGGGTTGTATTTCCCGGACAAAGGCTGGTGTTTGAAGTTCTTCCAGAAGCACAAATGGAAGTTCATACTGGGATGATGGCCAGTGCTATTATATCAGATACGATTCCGTGTAATACCCTGATTATCCATGAACCTAGCAATGATGAGACAGAAGAGAACTCATCTCCAAGCATAAATTCTGGTAATGGTAATCCGATCAGGTCAGAAAATAATAAAAAAATTCTAGATACGACAAAATCTTTACAAGCCGTTGAATTGGCATCTATTGATTAAAAACACAATACTGCTAAACATTAGGGTTGCAGCAATTCAGCAACCTTTTTTATTTGGGGTGGACTAATTAGGGCTTGCTAACATATCTTGTTTTTATTAGTTTGTAAAATTAAGCTATTTTTGGTACATAGAATAAGTAACCCTATAAATAATTGTCCTTTATCCCATCCGTGACATCAAACAAGCGTGAGTGCTAAACGTCTGCCAGAAACTACTGCTTATGTGAAAATTACCCGCCAATCTTGGCAACAAGGCTTTCTAGAAGGTGAAGTTAGCGCCGGTAATTTTCAGTGGCATTTCCAGTGGCATTTCCGCCGGGGAGAACTTTCTGTAAAGCCTTCCCAAGGTCGTGCTTTAATCAAAGAACCTCTAGGGCGGTTTTTAGAACAACAGGACTATCAGTTAGAACCTGGGGGGGATTATGCTTTTACAATTCGGGCTGAATTGTAAATTAGTTGTCAGTTAGTCGGTTGAGATATCGTTCAATCAGGAGAATGGCTACAATGTCATCTATTGGCCTGGGCGGTTGACGCAAACCCTTGGGTAATAGTTTGATGATGCCTTGGGGTGGATACATCTGCCAATAGCGATCGCGTGCCTGTAAAGTGGAATAACGTTCATCAACCAAAATGATATTGGTGGGTTTACTTAATTCTTGATTAAGTTGCTGTTTCCACTTTTTAGCTGTTGTTTGATCTCCCATGACAATTAAGGATACTGGGAATCTTTGCAGTTGTGTTTCAATATTAGCGATCGCCTCATTTGCCAATACAACTTGATGAGAGAATATTTGTCTATCCAATCCCATCACGGCAATCCCACATTTATCACGACCAGGATCAAATCCTAAAATTACAGGTTGTGTATTAGTCATTGGTCAGTTGTCAGTTGTCAGTTGTCATTGGAAAAATTCTTTCTCCCCCTACCTCCCCTACTTCCCCTACCTCCCCTACTTCCCCTACCTCCCCTACTCCCCTGCCCCCTGCCCCCTTGCCTACTTTGTCAGGTACTAAAAAGAATTTGTCCATTCAAAATGGCTACTAATTTGACTCTCAACGGACCCACAGTATAAGTATTTTCTGCGGCTACGGCTTTAATTTCTACTTCCTGTTCCGTCTGCTGTAATTGGGTAACAAAGCGCGGAAAAGTGCCTTCTATTTGGACACTTTCGACAATTCCCGCGTTCCGGGCGCGAAATTGAGAAGCGGAAATTAGTAAATCTAGGCGTTGACGCATTTGTTCAGATGTCATATTTTTTAAATCCGCTGTAGTAGTAGCCAGCACTTCACCTGATGAAAATACGAGTTGATTTCTCGCTGCGTCTGCAAAGAATTCTATTTGCTTTTCACCTCTGACATAATTACCTGCGGAGAAAATTCGCACTACATATTCTCGACCATCTTTAATTTGTGCAATTAACTGCTCAACTTTATCTTTGGGAACACGGAGTATTTCTTTATTTACTGGTGTACCACCAGGTTCAGTTAACTGAATGTTGGCATTGCGGTTAGCTTCCTGGAGAATTTGCATAATTGCCTGATGTGCCGCATCAGGCTTGTCCACAGTAATTAACCCTGCGGCTATCACTTGACCTTTCACTAAAGCTAGTTTACCCAAGCGGAGGTCACGGTAGGACTGATAATATTTTTCTAGTCTGGCTACTTCCTGCTCTAAAAATTGTTGTTGTTTCTCTAATTCTTTCAAGCGAGATTCTCTAGTAATAATAACTTCTTCCCGCTGTTTAATTTCGAGATTACGATTTTGAATAAGTTTATCTAATTTAGCAATTTTGCGATCGCGTTTTTCAATCACCGTCTTTGCTTCATCAATAGCTTCTTTAGCTTGGGCGTATAATCTTTTTCGTTCCGTTTTTAACTCTTCCACCGCCGTTTGTAATGTTTGTCGCTGATTGTAAAGAGTTTGTAATTCATTTCTAGCTTGTTGATACTGAATCACAATTCCACCAAGACGACTTTGAGTTTGATTAAGTCGGGCTTGAGTTTTAGCTTGCTGGTTCAGAGTGCGATTGAGTTGAGCTTGTGTAGCCTTTTGTTTAGTATTTGCCGCCTGTAATGATTTATTAATTTTCTGTAATTCTTGTTGTGCCTGACTTTGTTCTTGTCTGGCTTTATTTAACTCACTCTCTACCTGGCTTTTTTGCGCCTCTGCGGTTTTTAGTTGTTCCCGCTTGTTCCCCAAATCTCTTTGAATATCCTCTAATTCAAATACGCCCTTTCGCAATCCGCCATCAGCCGCAAATAGGATTGCCAAAGTTGATGCAGAAATTAGACCACCTGTAAAAATAGTGACAATTACAGCAGTTTTTTTCGGACGTAAATTAAAAAGTGAGAGACGGGCTTTGCCAACTCGTGTGCCGATGCGATCGCCCACGGTGGCAATTACGCCTCCCAAAATGAGAATTGCTGCAATCAGAATGTACCCGGTGGTCATTTTTAGCTACCGTAATGCTGACTGATCCAGCCTACTACGTTTAACCATTGTCTGTGGGTAAATGGAGTTAGGCAAAAGTAGAAATTATCCAATTTTGAGATCTTCCTCCAAATTAACGGTTGAATCTCTACGGTAGTTGTTCTGCTTGGAGAGATCCCAAGACCGCACTACCTCAAAAATAGAACCCGTGCCAACTCCATTCCCCCATAACTTCTAAGTAAATTGCTTACTTAAAGCAACAGGTTTATGCACAGTAATCTTCTTTTTATGGATTGTAATCATTTTCTTCTCGCGTAAATCTCCCAGCAGTCTAGTGACTGTCACGCGAGTAGAGCCAATTGCTTCAGCGATCGCCTGATGGGATAACTTCAGATCAATGGTAATGCCATCAGCGCAAGGAACGCCAAAATCTCGACAAAGAATTAACAAGAAACTAATTAACCTTGAACCCATATCCCGGTGAGCAAGAGTTTCAATCATCATCTCCGTCTGAAGAATCCGCGAAGAAAGACCTCGCAGCATTAACATGGATAATTCTGGATTTTCCTTCAGTGCCTGTTCGACTTGTTCAATTGGGGCTGAAAGTAATTCTACAGTGGTAAATGCCACTGCATGATAAAATCGATCAGACTTATTCCCTGTCAGCAACGACAGCACGCCAAAAACGCTATTCTCCCGGAGCAGAGCTACCGTTATTTCTTCTCCTGCCTCATAGACTCTCGACAGTTTTACAGCACCCTTGAGAAGAAAATAAACTCGTTCGGCAGGATCTCCCGGAAAGAAGATCGTCTTATTCCGTTCAAATGTTTCCACGACTGGAGGAAAAGCCCCCGTTGCCATTTGACGAAAAACATTTGCTAGGGCTTTATCTTGTGTCACTATCATTTTCTCCCTTCCCCTACCCAATGCCAGAAAAACAAAAACTAATTACCTAAGAATACACCTGAAAAATCAATAGATCATCATTAAATTTTCTGTTTTTTCCTATACTCAAACGCGGAATTCCTAGTCTTTCGTTTATAATGATACATAATTGTTGTTCCGTTTAGCTAGTAATTATTGATAAGTAGTTTCACTAATTATAGTCTCAAGGTTTTGCCTCTAAAAATTGCCAATTTCTTGAGAATTTTTGTGAACATGGTCATGGTTTTTTGGGGGCTTACTGCTTATGCTTGGAGTATTTTGGAAAATCTCTAGCCCAACACAGTCAAACTAGACTCAGATTCTAGTATGCTCCTAATGATGAATTACATTAGCAATGTTTATGCTGAATCTATCTGGAAAAAATGCCCTAGTTACAGGTATTGCCAACAACCGTTCTATCGCTTGGGGAATTGCCCAACAACTGCACAAAGCCGGGGCTAATTTGGGCATTACCTACTTGCCAGATGACAAGGGTAAAATGGAAAAAAAAGTTTCTGAATTGGTAGAACCGCTCAGTCCTAGCCTATTTTTGCCCTGCAATGTTGAAAATGACGAGCAAATTCAATCTACTTTTGAAACCATCCGGCAAGAATGGGGGAAAATAGATATTTTAGTGCATTGTTTGGCCTTTGCAAAAAAAGAAGATTTGACTGGAGGTTTTAGTCAAACTTCTCGTTCTGGTTTCAATACAGCTTTGGAAGTTAGCACTTATTCACTGGTACAGTTAAGCGGTGCAGCCAAACCTTTGATGACTCAAGGCGGAAGTATTATTACTCTTACATATTTAGGAGCAGTTAGAGCAATTCCTAACTATAATGTCATGGGTGTGGCTAAAGCTGGTTTAGAAGCCAGTGTTCGTTACTTGGCCGCAGAACTCGGTCCTGAAAATATTCGCGTCAATGGCATTTCTGCAGGTCCCATTCGCACCTTAGCATCTTCAGCCGTGGGTGGTATTCTAGATATGATTCATCATGTTGAGCAAGTCGCCCCTCTCCGTCGCACCGTTACTCAATTAGAAGTAGGGAATACTGCGGCTTTCTTGTGCAGTGATTTAGCCAGCGGTATTACTGGACAAATCCTGTATGTAGATGCAGGTTATGAAATTATGGGAATGTAGTAACAGGCAGGAGTCACCGAGTCAGGAGTCACCGAGTCAGGAGTCACCGAGTCAGGAGTCAGGAGTCACCGAGTCAGAAAGAAGAAAGAAGTAGGGAAGAGAAATATTCCTTGGCAACTGACAACTAACAACTGACAACTGACAACTGACAACTGACAACTGACAACTGACAACTAACAACTAACAACTAACAACTGACAAATGACCAACAAACAAACTTCTCGGATAGCTTCAGTTCACCGCACTACTGGGGAAACAGATATTTACGTTACTATCAATCTTGATGGTACAGGGATATGTAAAGTTTCTACAGGTATTCCTTTTTTAGATCATATGCTCCATCAAATTGCTTCCCATGGGCTTTTTGATTTGGATATTCAAGCTCAAGGTGATTGGGAAATTGATGATCACCACACTAACGAAGATGTGGGGATTACTTTAGGACAGGCTTTATTCCAAGCTTTGGGTAGTAAAAAGGGAATCGTCCGCTTTGGGAATTTTCTTGCGCCTTTAGATGAGGCATTAGTGCAAGTTGCTTTAGACTTCTCTGGTAGACCGCATCTTAGTTATGGTTTAGAGATTCCTACTCAACGGGTGGGAACTTATGATACCCAGCTAGTGCGGGAGTTTTTTGTGGCGTTGGTGAATCATAGCCAAATGACGTTACATATTCGCCAATTGGATGGAATTAATTCCCATCATATTATTGAAGCTACATTTAAAGCCTTTGCTAGAGCAATACGAATGGCGGTGGAAATTGATTCCCGACGGGCAGAAACAATTCCTAGTTCCAAAGGTGTGTTTTGACACTCCCCGGTCTAAAGACACAGGGATTCTTGGTTCAACGAGACCACTTAAACTAGACTCCTTGCGTTATCCAGCCCAGAGGTGGGACTCTCCTCAAGCGTTAAAGCCTCGACTCCGCTCGGCTTTAACCCTGAGCGAAGCCGAAGGGTTAACTTTCGGTCTGCCCGACCGTAGTTGCATTGCTGCAAGTCCTGTTTAACTAGAAACGATTTGTTTCAAAATTCTGATTCGTGTTTCGACTTCGCTCAACACAAGTCTAGCTCCTATAAATCTTTTACCTACTGCGAGGAGGAAACTAGAACAATGCAATAGAACCGCATAGATTTAATTGTCAAGGTACAGATTACCGTTAGGCAGTTAGGTTTTTAGACAGGTTGATTACCTTTCCTGTTGATTGAGATTATAACATCAAATATAATCAATTTTTGACATACTCACCGACCTGAAGGTGCGGGGAAACACTTGACACTTCGCCAGAACCCGCCACAAGTGGTCTTATCGTCCCTCCATGTCCGTTTAAAGTCTCCCAATGCCCTATGGCGACTATGACCAAATTTTAACATAAAGCCGTCCTGGAAGGACGGGGCTTGTGTCCCGTCTTTTCGGTCACTGGGGGATAAATCCCCAGAAGGCTTTCATTCCCGGCTTAAAAGACATCAACACCTAAAAAATTTTGGGATTTTTAGGTGTCAATTATGGGGTTTTCACCCTGTTTTCTTATAAAAATCCTCAGCATCGGTTAATCTATTAGTTAGCTCTAAATAGTCAGTAGTTGGTAGTTTCATCCCCATGAATTCTGTTGTAGACAACCCCGATTATCAACAAAATCCCCTAGATAAAAAACCCGTAGTCCTGACTTCTGAATTGCGAAAGGTCTATCGCACGGGATTTTGGCTCAATCAAAAAGTTGTATCGCTCAAAAACTGTTCTTTACAAGTGTACCCAGGAGAAACCTTTGGTTTGTTGGGTCCCAATGGTGCGGGTAAAACCACGCTGTTAAAATTGTTGCTGGGAATTATTCGCCCTACATCTGGACGGGGATTATTGCTAGGTAAACCCATAGGCAACGCTAAAGTCAAGCAGCATATTGGCTACCTCCCAGAAAATTCCTATTTATATGAATATCTGAGCGGTTGGGAATTTTTGCAGTTGACAGCGGGTTTATTTCAAATTCCCCAAAAGTTACAACGTCAACGCATTCCCCAATTGTTGGAATTAGTGGGGTTATCTCAATCTGATGCTCGCAAAAAGCAAATGCGGCGCTATTCTAAAGGGATGCTTCAGCGTGTGGGAATGGCACAGGCTTTAATTAATGATCCAGATTTGGTTTTTTTGGATGAACCCATGTCTGGACTTGATCCGCTGGGACGTTACCAAATGCGAGAAATTATTCTTTCGCTGAAAGCATCTGGTAAAACCATATTTTTTAATAGTCATGTGTTGAGTGAAGTTGAACAAATTTGCGATCGCGTGGCTATTCTTGCTCAAGGAGAATTAATCTGTTGCGGTTCTCTCAGTGAACTTTTAGGGAATCAAAACACCTATCATGTTAAAGGTCAAGGCGGAGACGGGGAAATCTTGAAAAAATGGATAGGTAATTTAGAATTTGGGGCTGATGGTTCTTGGCAGGGTATACTCCAAGAAGATTATTATGATTTTCTGTCTAGTTTGAGATTAATGGGGGGAAAAATTATCACTATGAATCTGTCACGTCAATCTCTAGAAGAGTTTTTTATCCATCAAATTCAAATCCGAAATCATCCCCTTAATTAGCACAAACAACTAGAAAATAAGAGGAATGAATCACCCATAAGTAGTAATTTTTGCGAATTATTTGATCATTCTAAAAATCAGTTACTTATGTGTTAATACTTCCTGATCAATTTAGGGCTATGACTGTACTATCAGTTGATAAATTTGTTGTTAATATAGGATCGAAAATTGTTATAAGTTAGGAAACTTAACCTGCAAAAAGCACTGAAAATATTTCCTAACCTCAAAGAAGATTTAAAATCAAATTCCTTACGCAACAAATTATTTATGTCCGGAAAACTAAAGATTTATTAGAAAATAAAATTGTTGAGTCACTACGATTCTTCAGTATACTCGATGTTAAAATGTTTCCGAATAACTCTAAATATCGCCATTTTCAATTCTCAGGTAAATATGCTTAATAAAGATTTGTGTAAATTTCTCACCCACTCAACGATGGGTTTAGCATTGTTAACAACAGTGAATATCATTTTGCCATCTGTGAGTTTGGCACAAAGACAGCCAGTAGCATCAACATCCAGTAGTATCGCTACAGATTATTTATTAGGCGGCGGCGATCGCATCCGTGTTAATGTATTTGAAGTACCAGAATATACAGGTGAATATCAAGTCCCTCCCGGTGGTTCAATTAATATGCCTTTAATTGGCAGTATCCCTGTTTCGGGACTAACCACAGAACAAGCTGCTGATACAATCGCCAGAAAATATGCTCGCTTTCTCAAACGTCCCCTGATTTCCGTCAACTTATTATCACCACGTCCCATCAATGTATTTGTTGCGGGAGAGGTAACAAGACCAGGTGCTTATACCCTCAGCTTAGAAGGAGGAGCAGGGAATAACCCCGGTGTCCAATATCCAACGGTATTAGCTGCATTAACCATAGCCCAAGGTGTGACACTGGCAGCAGATGTAACTCAAGTACAATTACGCCGCAAGGTAGGACGTTCTGGAGAGCAGACAGTCTCCTTGGACTTAAAGGAATTAACGCAAACAGGCAGAATATCCCAAGAGATTACTTTACGAGATGGAGATACCATCGTTGTCCCCACAGCTACCAGTTTGAATGTGGCTGAAGCCCGAAATTTATTTGCAGCTAATTTTGCCGCTAGTCAAACTTCACCCCGCTCAGTGGTGGTAATTGGTCAAGTTTACCGTCCTGGTTCTTATCTTGTTACTGCTGGAAATGCAGGTGGAGCAGAGGGTGGTGGTGCTGGTGGTGGTTTACCAACTGTAATGCGGAGTTTACAACTAGCAGGGGGAATTACGTCCATTGCGGATGTGCGGAAGATTAAATTACGCCGTCCTACCCGAACTGGTACGGAACAAACTATAGATATTAATCTATGGGAATTACTACAAAGCGGTGATATCAATCAAGACATTGTGGTGCAGGATGGAGATACAATTGTCATTCCTACAGCTACGGACATTAGCGCCGCTGAATCTACCCAATTAGCAACAACTACTTTGTCCCCAAATACTATTGAAGTGGGTGTAGTGGGTGAAGTCAAAAAACCAGGAGCAGTAAAACTACAACCGAATAGTTCTTTAAATCAGGCATTATTAGCGGCTGGTGGTTTCAATGATAGTAGAGCTAGTAAAGGAACTGTAGAATTAATTCGCCTCAATACCAATGGTACAGTTACTAAACGTCCAGTTAAAGTGGATTTAGCTAAAGGAATTAATGAGGAAACCAATCCGATCCTTCGCAACAATGATGTTGTCATAGTTGATCGCAACGGTTTAGCTAAAACTGGTGATAGAGTTAATACTGTAGCTGGTCCTCTAGGTACTATTTTGGGGATTATCAGACTATTCACTACTGGATTTTAGAGATCTCCGAGAATTAAATGTACGTGACTTGAAACCCTTGTAGAGACGTTCCATGGAACGTCTCTACGATCTTTTTCGGGGATGTCTATTATACATCTGAGTTTATTTTTTCAGCAATTTATGATTAGAGGTGTAGCGATCGCCTATAATGCGATCGCAGGTTTATCATTTTATAGTTACTGATTGGGAAATTACGCACTTAACCCATTTTAATTTACTGCAAGCTATAACCCTAATAATCAATTCTGCCCAAAGCTGAAGGAGGAGAATAATTCAATGGACCCAATAATTTTTATCATATTTTTAGCTCTAGTAGGTTATGCCTTGGCATCTGCAAAGATGGTAAATCAAGGGAATGTGGCCTTAGTTGAACGCTTGGGGCGGTATCATCGCAAACTTAATCCGGGAATCAGCTTTATCGTTCCTATTCTTGATCAGATTGTGATGGAGGATACAACCAGAGAGCAGTTGTTAGATATTAAACCCCAAAATGTCATTACTAAAGACGGAGTTTACTTAGAAGTTGATGCAATTCTTTACTGGCGGATTAAAGATATTGAGAAAAGTTTTTATGCCATTGATGATTTACAAACTGCCTTATCTAACTTAGCCACAACTACCCTCCGGGAAAATATCGCTCAGAATTCTTTAGAGGATACTAATATGTCTAGAGACGAGATAGACCGAAGCATATTAGGCGTATTAAATTCAATTACAGCCGCTTGGGGAATTGAAATTATCCGTTTAGATATTCAGAGCATCACTCCACCGGAAAGTGTCCGCAAGTCAATGGAAGCTCAACAAAACGCACAAATTAAGAAAAAGTCAGCTATAGAAGCCGCAGAAGGGGAACGACAAGCGGCAGTTAAACGAGCGGAAGGAACTAGAACATCTATAGAAATAATTTCAGAAGCCTTGCGGAATCATCCTGAAAGTAAGGATATTTTAAGGTATCTTGTTGCCCAAGATTATGTAGATGCTAGTCAAAAATTAGGTGAAAGCAATAATGCCAAAATTGTCTTTGTAGATCCTGCTAACTCAACAGAAATGTTTCAGGAATTGATTTCTGATTCAGTACAAGAAAATCATGGTAAAGCCAATGGCAATGGCAATGGCAATGGTAACGGTAACGGTAACGGTAACGGTAATGGTAATGGACTTAATTAACAACTAACAACTGACAACTGACAACTAACAACTGTACGGGCGAAGCATTTGGAGAACTATTTTTGGCAATGACCGATAATTTATCTTCCAAATGCTTCGCCCCTACTGACTCCTAACCTTCACGATAAATAGCATCTGCTACTAAAGTAACTTGTTGCATTTCGTGAACATCGTGAACTCGGAGGATATCTGCACCATTGAAAATGGCTGCACAACAGGCTGCGGCTGTTCCCCAAACTCGCAATTTCGGATCTGGTTGATTAAGAATATTACCTATAAAACTCTTACGAGATGCTCCCACCAAAATTGGAGAATTAAGTGTTTTTAGTGATTTTAAGCGGCGAAAAATTTCTAAATTCTGGTCATGGTTTTTAGCGAAACCAATACCAGGATCAATAATTATTTTATTTTTGTCAATTCCCAAAAGTGTAGCCTTTGTAATTTGCTCAGATAAAAAGTTATAAATATCAGCAATTAGATCTTCATAATCAGTACATTTTTGCATAGTTTGGGGAGTTCCTTGGATGTGCATTAAGACAATCGGCACATTTAAACTAGCAACAGTTGGCAACATTTGGGGGTCAAATGTTCCAGCAGAAATATCATTAACTATATCTGCTCCAGCGATAATTGCTGCTTTAGCTACTTCTGCTCTAGTTGTATCTATAGAAATAGGAATATCAATAATTGGACGTAGCAACTCCAAGACAGATAGCACCCGCTCAAGTTCTGCTTCTAGGGATATTTGTTCTGCCCCTGGACGGGTTGATTGTCCACCAATATCAATAATATCAGCACCAGCCGAAACCATTGCTTCTGCCTGGGTTAAAGCCGCTGAGGTGGTGTTAAATTTACCACCATCACTAAAACTATCCGGGGTGACATTCAAAATTCCCATGAGATAAGTCCGCTTTCCCCAGGTAAAACAGTGATCTCGGATAGTTAAGTTGTTAGACATGAAATTTTTTAACTTTTAATTGATGTATCCCCAATCCCCAATCCCCATTATTGATAGTTGACAATTCTGGCAAAACTATCAGCTTTTAGACTAGCGCCACCAACGAGAGCGCCGTCAATTTCTGGTTGTGCCATAATTTCATCAATATTATTCGGGTTGACTGAACCGCCATATTGGATAGGAACTAGGGGATTAGTTAATTGACTGCGAATTAAGCCAATTACCCGATTTGCTTCCTTGGATTCACAGGTATCACCAGTACCAATTGCCCAAATTGGTTCATAAGCAATAATTAGGTGAGTTTGATCAATATCTACCAAGTCTTTTTTTAATTGGTTGCTAATTATTGATTCTGTTTCCCCTGCGTCTCGTTGTTGTTTAGTTTCCCCAACGCAAAGAATGGGTGTGAGTCCATGCTTTTGGGCGGCTTTAAGACGGAGATTGACAGTTACGTCAGTTTCTCCAAAGAATTGCCGTCTTTCACTGTGTCCAACAATGACAAAACGCACACCGATTTCAGTGAGCATGGGGGCGGCAATTTCGCCTGTATATGCTCCATGTTCTTCCCAGTGGACGTTTTGTGCGCCCAAATTTACACGGCTACCATGTAAAGATTTGGACAGCAGGCTTAAGTCGGTGAAGGGAGGACATAATACCACTTCTCGTTCTGAGGGGGTTTCCTCCAGGTGAGGCAAAAATCCGCTTAAAAATTCTGCGGATTCTGCCTGGGTTTTAAACATTTTCCAGTTTCCAGCAATAACGATTTTCCGCACAGGTGATTTAATCAAGATTTTAATGCTACTAGATGCACTTTTCAATGTACTACTTTTTTAGGACTATTCACTAAGCAGAATTCACTGAGTCACAGAAATAGTCGTCAGTAGTAATATAGGCTGATGGTTGGTTTTTTAACTTAGATAGAGTTTTTGTATGAATCAAAAATTAAGTTATTTGCCAAAATTAGGTGAGCAGTTGCGCTTGATTACGTAAACGCAACTACTAAATTAAACTAACTGCAAACCAGCTTTTGCTTCTTTAGCAATTGCCTCTACTTCGTCATTTACCAAGGTTGCTAGAATAGATTTAGCTTCATCACTACCCAAACGAGTTAAAGCTTGTACTACTCTGTAACGTACTTGCCAATCTGGATTAGTGCTGTATGGAACTAGGAGAGGAACTGCTGTTGGATCTCCCAATTCACCAAAGGAACTAATGGCCGCAGTTTGAATTAAGCCATTATCGGAAGCCAGTGCTTGGGTAAGCAATTCAAAGGCTCGCGGATCTCCTAATTCTCCTAATGTCGCAATAATGCTAAACTGTACCAGCCATTCTGGTGTTTCTTGGTAAAGCTGTTGCAAGTCTTCAAAAGCGTCATGTAATTTCAGCGCACCTAAACAGTCTGCTGCGGCTGCTTGAACATCTGCTTCTGGATCATGAAGTAAACCTCGGAGGATATTCAAGGATAATGGTAAATCCTGTGTTCCCAGGGTATCCATTTGACTTACGGCCGAATAACGGACACGCGCACTTTTATCCTGAATGGCAATTTGGACTAATTCTAAACCGATTTGTGGTTCTAGTTCCCGAATTTGATTGACTGCACGCAAGCGATCGCCTAAATTGTCAGAACGCAGTAATTCTCTTATACTATCAGCAGACACACTCATTTAATTGTCCTTTGTCAGTTGTCAGTTGTTAGTAGGGGCGAAGCATTTGGAAGATAAATTATCGGTCATTGCCAAAAATAGTTCTGCAAATGCTTCGCCCGTACAGTTGTCAGATAATATTTCTCTCCTTTGCTACTCTGCGGCCATAGTGCGAATAATATCACCACGAGTTAGAATACCAATTACCTTACCCGCATTGTCAAGGACTGGGAGACGATGAACTTTGTGATCTTGTATTAATTTTGCTGCTTCTCTTAATGGTTTATCAGGAGAAATAGTTAGGGGATTTTTACTCATAACTTCCCCTACTGTTTGTCCTAAAGCTTTATGTAAATCTCGTTCATAGGTTGCAGGATTTTGTAAATAAATCACACTATCCAAAATCATGATATATGCAGGGGGAGTTATACCAGTTTCTTGCCACATCAAATCTGTTTCTGAGATAATTCCGACTAATTTACCTGCGTCATCAATTACAGGTAAACCGCTAATGTGTTTTTCTGCCAGAATTTGGATAGCTTCTTTTAAGGGAGTTTGAGGACGGACGAGGATAGGATCACGACTCATCACGTCAGCAACGGTTTTAGACATTTTTTTACTTGCACCTTTTATAAAAGTCTTTTTAACTATTGTAGGAAATTATTGGTAACAAATAAAATACAGTTAATAGATTGTTACTTTTCATTTTCAAAATAAACGTTGTTTTTGTTGAAAATAGGAATAATTTCCCCAGCCGACCCAAAATCAATTAAGATAGCAGTGGCATCATTTTGAATCATGAAAAACTACTAAAGCCTCCCCAATTTGCCGAATATAATTAACTGCTTCTGTTTCTGATAATTTCCGTCTTTTAACTAATTTTTGTAAGCAACCATAGTTTACAGATGCCCCAAAGAAAATATTTATGTTTATTTTGGCATATTCAGGTATAATTTGGGTAGATGTGTTGAATTAATTTGAGGTTAATAAAAAAATGACACAGGAATTCATAGACCTCAGAAATAGTATTTTAGAACAACGTTATGCAGATGCTTTAGGTATTATAGATGAGTTAGAGGGGATGGGTAGACAAGCGATTTTAAGAAATATTCAATCCTTCTTAGTTAGATTAATGATTCATCTTATCAAGAATCAAGTAGAACAACGGTTAACTAATTCTTGGGCAAATTCAATTCGTGGTTCAATTCGAGAAATCAAGAAAATGAATTTGCAGGATAATAAAAATTCTTATTATGTCAAGATAGATGAATGGGACTTAATCCTAGAAGATGAATTTGAAGAAGCTATTCGTGATGCTAGTGATGAGGTAATGAATGGTATTTATAGTCCATTTAAACTTGCAGAAACAGTAGATAAAGAACAGATAATTAATCAATCAGGAATTCTATTGAAATTGACTTATGAATATTCAGTGAAGGAATTACCAGCAGTAATTGATGATTATTTAACTCAGTTACCTGGTGGTGAAGATTGGAAGTTAGGGAAAAGATGAAGCAAATTATAAATTACTACATCCCTACAAATGTAAATTCTAATTTATCAATTTCCCTGATGATATTTTCTCAAAGCCGCAATAATTTCCCCATTGGCTTCTGGAAAAGTAAAATTATCCAATTCATCCAAACTTACCCAGCGAATTTCATCACATTCTATGGCTTGAGGAACACCCGCTAAATGTTGAGAATGATGAACCGTCAAAGTCACCCGCAAATGAGCATAAGTATGATCAATAGTAATTAAATGTTCTCTAACTACAATTTCTATACCCAACTCTTCCGAAATTTCTCGTTTAATACATTCTTGAATAGTTTCACCAACTTCAATTTTCCCCCCTGGAAATTCCCATAAACCACCCATTGTACCTGTAGGAAGTCGTCTATCAATTAAAATCTGTTTTTGGTCATTCCAAATAACAGCAACACCAATAATTTTATGAGGAATAGAAGAACTACTTTCATTCATATAATTACTCAGTACCAATAAATAAAAAAACTCAGTAGACTAATTATATATCTACCGAGTTCATATTTATTTTGAGAATTTTGCTAAGAGGGTGTTTGATGTATTAATAAATTAAATAAAAAATAACCCTTGGATCATAATCAAAATTATTGTAAAAAAAATAGTTGAGAATATCAAGTCCTGAAATGAACGTTTTTAGGGGCAATTATTGAGAATATTCTCAAGATTATTGACAATAGAGAGGAATGCGCTTTTTTTTGAAAATCTGATTGAAAAAACTTATAGGTTTTGGAAAAAACCATAAGTTAAAAAGTAGTTGGGTTGACTGGAGAAAACCCAACTTGCTAATTATCAAGTTACGGTAATCATCATACCTGCACTTTCATTCCCTAATCTATCCACAGCACAGACTGCATAAGTTCCTGGTAGAACTGTCGCAAAGGTAGTACCAGCGGATAAAATGCGTTGAATTAGCCAATTATTGCTATTTTGCAAATACAGAGTCCAAGAACGCACAGGTTGATCATCTCCTGCTTCCCAGTTTAATTTACCATCCATAAACTTGAGGTTTTTGGGAGGTGGTGGCGTAATGGAACTTTGCCATGACATAGTGGGAATTAAGGCAGGTGTGGGATAATAGGTTTTAAATTGGTCAGCGATGCCTTGGCGATTTTCCTGAATGCCAGTCATACTAAAAAAGATATTACCTAAAGACAAATTACCTGCTAAATTCCGAGAAATCTGAATTTGCTTGGCAATTTCGCTATTTTTCCATTCCTTACCATCTAATTGTCCGAGATTATTACCTGCATAGATGTGACGCTGTTTAGTATTGATTTCGGTCCACCATTGCAGTAAAGTTTGATAGGCTTGTTTGGTTTGGTCAGTACGCCAGTAGAGTTGAGGAGCAATATAATCTATCCAGCCTTGCTGTAACCATTTTTTAGAATCTGCATAGAGGACACTGTAGGCATCTAAACCGACAATTCCCGCAGGTTCTCCAGAACGATAAATACCAAAGGGACTAATTCCAAACTTTACATGAGGTTTGGTGGCTTTAATTCCTTGAGAAAGTCGCAATACCATTTGATTGACGTTTTCGCGTCGCCAATCTTCTATATTTAGTTTACCCCCACTGGTTTGATATGCTGCGTAGGTTTTATGATCAGGAAAAGGTTGACCAGATATGGGATAGGGGTAAAAATAATCATCTAAATGAATAGCATCTAAATCATAACGACGGACAACATCAATAATGACGTTGTATGCTCTGTCCTGAACGACTTTTGCACCGGGGTCCATCCATTGTTGAGTACCCCATTGATAAACAACTTCGGGGTTTGTAACTGCAATGTGGGGACGAACGGTAGAAACTTGACTATTTGCTCTAGCACGATAAGGATTAAACCAAGCGTGTAATTCAATATTGCGTTGATGACATTCGGCGATCGCAAACTCCAAAGGATCATAAAATGGTGATGGTGCTTTTCCCTGAGTTCCCGTTATCCAAGCACTCCAAGGTTCTAATTCCGAAGCATATAAAGCATCACCTTCTGGTCTTACCTGCAAAACTAAAGCATTGAAATTCAAAGCTTGTAACTGTTTAATAATCGCTAATAATTCCGCTTTTTGCTGTTCCACAGCCAGTCCCGGTTGAGAAGGCCAATCACTATTCCACACAGACGCAACCCAAGCCCCCCGAAATTCCCGCCGATGATTTAGCTTAACAGTATGAGCAGTTGTAGGTTTAGGGATGGTTGGAGGAACAACAATATAATCAGTCGGGATTTTTTCCGCTTTTCCTAAATATACTAAAGCCTGATAAACCATTACTGCGACTTCTGCACGAGTAGCGGCTGTTTTGTAATTAAGTATTTTTTTGTTCGGATAACTAACTACCCAACCAGCACGAGTTGCTAACGCGACTTGATTAATCCCATAGTAAGGAATTAAAGATCCATCTTGATAAATTTCTGCCAATTTACTTACTAAATCTAGGTCAACTTGACCAGCAAGTTCTAAGCCATTGACCATTGCTACTAAAGCATCACCTCTAGCAATACCTTCATCTATCCCAAACCGCCGATTTGGATAACCCGTTAAAAATCCAGTTTCATAGACCTTTTTAATCGCGTTTATCGCCCAATGCGTCTGGGGAACATCTACAAAAGGTACATATTCCCGTTTGACAGGCAGGGAAAAAATTGCAGCGATAATAGCTGCAAATTCAGCCCGAGTCACAGGGTTATTAGGGCGATAAGTTCCATCAGAATACCCGCTGAGAATTCGCCGTGCTGCTAAAGCTTCAATAAACCCTTGGGACCAATGACCTTGAATATCCGAGAATCTTATAGAACTAGATACCATATTGAATGAGATAGTTGCATCCTTTGTTAATTTAGCAATATTTAAGTCATAGCTGCTAAGGGACTTCCGGGAAATAAATTATCCCAATAAATAAATGAACAAACGAACCACAGAGGCACAGAGAACACAGAGAGAGAAGAAATAGAGAGGGTTTTTGCGTTAGTTTTGGGACATTTTTTTATTTGGAAGTCCCTAATGACAGTAAAGAAAAATTCCTCAAACTCCTCCTCTCTGAGCCTCTGAGACTCTGCGTGTTAGCGAAGCGGGGCGAAGCCTAAAAAAATTATCCCTTCCTCCCAACAGCAACACAATAAAGAGCAGCATGACGTTCTCCATCAATACCCAACATAGCATTCAAACCCAGATCATGAAATCCACCAATACAAAGACTGTCCAGCCCCAATTGCCCAGCCATTAAGCAGATATTTTCGGCTTGATGACCAGCTTCTAAAAGTGCAAAGCGGTAGCCCCGCGCCCCATATTTGCCCATTGAACGCATAAAAACCGATGTGAATACAAACAGAGCATTGGCATTGAGAATGTAATCTTGCTGCAATAATGGTTCTACAAAATCTGTTGGGACTGCATCATTTACCCAATGTAACCCGTGTCCGCGAGGTTCATAGTGATATAGTCCGCTAACCAAACCTGCTACCGCTTGTGTGGATACGAACACCTCCAGAGGATAAAGCCCCCCCGCAGAAGGAGAGTTACGAGCCTCATAGCATTGACCATCCACTTCCCGCAGTCCGTTGAGTCCACATCCTGAGTCGAGCAGTTGAGCTAAGGCGACAAGTGGCATTACCTGATGCTCAAATAATCGCACAGAAGTACGTCGCGCTAAAAGCTCAGACAGCGGGTTATCACGTGGTGCTTTTGGCAATTCCAGAAAAGGAGCTTCTGGCAGATATCGCAGTTCAGTAGCCGGAACCCGCTTAACATAACTTTTAGGGACTGGAGAGTTTAAATGATAGAGAAGAGCTAACTCCAGAGGTTCATTGGCTGTGTGCATTGTGCTAATTTCCTCGTTTTAACAAACTATCACCTATCAGCATTCAACTATACTCAACACGGCTTAATTATTTGATTTAAGCGGGTAGGGGTTTAGCATTGCTAAACCCCTACAAATCTAGTAGTCTGTCAATCCAAAAATGACGGACTGTAGTGTGAGCGTCTCGCTCACGCGGGCAAGATGCCCTGTAGTGTGAGCGTCTCGCTCACGCGGGCAAGACTTGTACTGAGCTTGTCGAAGTATGCCCGCACTACCAAAAACCCGTCAAAATAAATTTGACGGACTACTAGGTTTTTCGTGATTTTACAAAAGTCCATGTCCCAACCGTTTTGAGTATAGTAAGCTAATTCTGGGTTTAATCAACAACCCGCTGACGGCTGTTTTAAGCCATAGGATGTGGGCAGGGATTTAAGTCATTTTTAGTCCGTCGGCCACCATAACCCAACCTTTCTGGGACTTCAAACAATCGCCTATTCCCCAGTGGTTCTTGTCCATAACCAAAATAGATAGGGACTATTTCACTGGCTAAAGTCCGCACGACTCGGAAACCAAGAGAGGCGATATCAGGGGTGGTAATTTCCACTACATAAGGTTCAACACCTACTGAATTTAACTTGGCAACTACTGATTGCAAATTCTCTGCTTCAGACTCAGATTCATAAGTTGGTAAATATTCAACTTGGCAAGATTGGTCATGGTGAAATAGAAAATCCAACTCACCTAGCCGAGCCGTCGTGTAAAAGAAAGCGTTGTGATCATCTAAATTCTGAATATCACTATATTGATGGAGATTAGCCCCAGCGCCAGTTTTCATCCGTTCTATGTCACCAAAGCGAGCTTGACAAACTTCAAAAACTGCCTTGTGGAAAGCCGTTGGTGCATCAAGATGACATCCCATACCAGTGGACACAGCGGGACCTTTGCCCGAACGGTCAATTAACATGGCCATGAAAACTGGGACTTGAATATCAGTAGTTAACTCGAAGACAACTAACTCAATGCCAAAGCGGGCATAGTGACGGGCAATTTCCGTCTCAATTCCTGGCAGGTGGTCGAAATAGATGCGCGGGGCAGGGAGGCGATTTAACCAGGTAATGATGAAAGCATCACGCTCAATTAATTCACACAAACCCCGGTAGGCAGCAAACTCCCAAGATGGTCCACTAGCCATACCGTTAGAACTAACAGGTAAAATATGATCTCCTGGTTGGTCGCCACCCCAGTCTAAATAAACCAAGAAGGCTGGAACTAAAACCTGTTGCTTACTGGTTAAGGAAAGGGCATTCATCCACGAAGTCTGCGTTGTGGGATTAAAGGCCGGGAAAGGGAAAGTTGGGTGAGAGTATTGTTGGTCAGAAAAAGGAGAAAAAACGGTCGAAGGGACGGCACGATTACCTAATTCTTCGTAGCTACTAACAATTATTTGCCGATAATCAACAATACCACCGCAGTATCTTTCTATAGCTTCGCCCACAGCCCCAAAAATGGCTTGTTCATCCGTCATGCCCCTACCGACACCGTAGCGTAAATCATCAGACTGTTTACGAAGCTGAAAATTTGCTAATTCGGCTTGCCACAAAACGGGAAAATCGAACTCTGTATAAGGCTTGGTGAATCTATCTAAGGAGCGGATAACGCCAGTATGGGGGCTGACTAGATCTTGCCAACGGGGACGTGCAATCGCTGTATTCACTGTGTTCTCTCCTATCTTTTTCCGTTCCCTGTTCCCTCTTCCCTGCGATGCACTGAGCTTGTCGAAGTGTTCCCTTTCTGTGTTGAACAATGGGGACAACCTGGTTTTTTGAGGACAACGTTATGAGTAAGTTTTGTGCCAAGTAAGTCTATATGTAGTAGTTTTCCGTCAGTAGCGATCGCCAAACCGAGCATCATTTTCACAGCCTCAAGAGCTAAATAGCTACCCACCAACATCTGACCTATCGGTAAATTTTCCCGTAGCCGTGGTTGAGAACGTCGTTCTCGGTTGAGCAACTGTTCAACCGCCAATTCCGCCTCTGGAAACTTGGAACAGGCCATAGACCGCATTCGATAGCATAGATAACAGGGTTTGTCCTGGGAAAAAACCAACGGACCGACAGTTCCCTCCACCCCAGCCGCTCCACCCGGTAGCAATGGGCGCTGCATCTTCAAGCATAGTCTGTTCAGACGATAGGCTAGATTCACAGATACGGCATCAGTAGCAACAATTACCAGGTCAACGTCCTCCAGCAAAGAAGTGATGGTTGCGTCGTCATTTAAACCATCTGTGACAATCTCAGCCTCAGTGATTCCGCCAATGGACTCAATCTGTCGCGCTGCTTCCACACTCCGAAAAGTGCCAATTTTATTCAATCCCGAACCTGACATCATCAGGGAATCCGCCGGCAGGATACAGGCATCATCACACAAACGGACAAAACCAATCCCAGCAGTAGCTAGGTTAATTGCTGCTATCAGTCCCGAACCTCCCAGTCCAAAAACAGCAATTCTCCCATTGGCTAAGTTTTTTCGAGCATCTTTTTGGTCAAAGCCTAATTCATGATAAAGGCTGATTTGAGGAAGTAAATAAGCACGACTATCTAAATCATTTGTATTTTCTAGAGACTCTTCTACTAGGCGATTGTCCATCAAAAACTCTAAACATTGATTGAGGGAAGAATCTGTCAATTGTTCGCCAATTGCATTGCGGATTTCTCCTATGGTGCGAGAGCCGTCTAGTAAAGGTAAAACAATGTTTTCCACATTATGCAGAGCTTGACCCTGGACTCTCAGGGTTCGTCGTGTTGTATTAAATATCATACTTTCTTCGCCACTACAATCTGCCGGCATCACGTTAATAACAACGTGTTCTAGTAGTCGGAGCCGCTGACCATCATTTAATTTCATAGACTTTATTATTGCCAATGTTTAATCCTGCTATAAATAGCAATCAAAAAAATTAAAAACCCTGTTTTTGTCAACAGAAAATATTGAGTAACAACAGGGTTTCTGTTGATTTTTCTAGCCAGATTTTGTAGCCCTAAATTCAAAAAACTCGCTCGATTTCTAGAATTGCTAAATGGCGATTCTATCTCCAGGTTTAGTTAGTATCCAAATCCGAACTCATCATTGTCCTCCAATACACCTGATACTGTTGCATGACCACCGCCACCACAGCCACCGCCACCACAGCCACTACAGCCACAGCCACGACAGCCGCAGCCACGACAGCCGCAGCCACGACAGCCGCAGCCACGACAGCCACGACAGCCACGACAACCACCGCCACCACAGCCACCACAGGAACAATTAGCAAACCATCTTTGAGTGGTTTCAGAGTCGAATAGTTCCGACATTGCTAATTTTTCTAAAGCTGCTATTTCTTCCTCAGACAACAGAAGTCTTTCTAGTTTGTCTGCTTGATCTACCAAACGCATTTCTACATATATTGGTTGGTCGAGTGTTTTTTCTGCAAGCATTGTCACCTACTCCTTTCAACTTAAATTTAATAACCTGTTTGCAAATCTCTATTCGAGTTGATAAAAAGCTGGAATGATGTTTTTAAATCAACCAGTTTTCACAAATTCTTCAAAATTACACTAGTCCACAACGGCGTAAGTCAACTAACCATTAAAGATTCATGAAAAGCTTATACAATCTGCTTTTTTAATTTTTAATTGTTAATTTTTAATTCCGCCCTGCGGTATTAGTCCACAAAAGAGCAAAGTCACATTCTGATTAGTGTGGGGAACTATCAGATGGAATTCAGATTCTTATAAAACCTGGTTTTTTATGAAAATTGCTCTTTTCAGAGTCGCCAATTATGTCTTTGTTTGCTTATCCGATTCTTACAAGAATATCTTTTTCTAGATAATTTTCTTCTTTCTTAAGTAGTATTGTTTTATCTCTTGATAGAGGAGGAATAAATTTATGAAATCGTGCTAATGGTGAATGAAAATTCTTGTAACAGAGAATAATTTTATAGTTAAAGCGAATTTAAAATAATGCTTATGACCGATTGAAAAGCGTAGCTCTATTTCTTTATAATTACTCCTTTAGTAAGGTTATCAGACTTGATTACTTTTCAGGATTTATCTAAAAATAGCAAATCAAATATCTGATCATCCTTTAATGATCAAGGTTATATTGGTTCTAGGCTGTTTTGATATCCGTGAAAATTCTGAACAACAGACATTTGAAAATTTTTGAAATATTCATCCCTAAGAAGTGGAGAACAAAATTTTTCAAAAGTAGAATATTAAAGTAATAGATAGCAGAATCCGAAAAAATTCCTGATCAACTTTGCAGCGACTAATTGCTGGTTAAGTTGGAAAAGGATAAAATTTGATTCTTGAAAAATAAACTCTCCCAAGTGATAAATCTAGTTATTACTCAGAAAATATCAAACTTTCGGAAATCAGAGAATTATCTAACCCTTTATAAAAATTCAGGTTTAATTAATGAGCGATTTAAGAGTTTGGTTTGGAGACTACACTAGAATTTTATTTCGTTCTTTACCCTTATTATGGACAGCAGCACCTCAAGAAATGGTGTTTTTAATTGCTGTGACTTTATTGCAAGGGTTTCTTCCTGGGGTTAGTGTTTGGATTACCAAACTGGTAGTAGATACTGTTGCTACAGCCTTAACAACTGGTCAAGCATTAGATGATTCAATTTTGTGGTATTTGGTAGCAGCATGGGTGGGAGCTTTGCTATTAGAAAACCTTCTCTATCCTTGGATATTGGCACTTCAAGGAAATCTCAATGATAAATTAGCGGCTCATATTAGTTTATTATTAATGCGAAAAGCTGATAGTTTTGCTGACTTGAGCCGTTTTGAAGATGCTGAATTTTATGATGAATTACAAATTCTGCAACAACAAGTTAGCTATAAACCCTTAAACTTAGTTGAGAACTTGGTGGAATTAAGTCGCTCATTGATTACTTTAATCGTGGTAATTGGGCTATTAATTCCCCTGGCTTTTTGGATACCATTGGTAATTGCGATCGCTACTATACCCCAAATAGTAGTTTCTTCCCAATATGGTAGAGAGATTTGGATCACCTTATTTGAAAACAGTCCTCAAGCCCGAAAAATGCAGTATTACACCTCTTTAATGCTAACTGACACCTATGCCAAAGAAGTTAGACTATTTCAGCTAGGGGCATTTTTTATGCAGCTTTACGGACAAGCATTTCAATCTTTACATCAATCCATGGGTCATTTGCGAGGTAAACAAGCATTTTGGTCATCTAGTTTAGCTATTTTGAGTACATTAGGAAACGGGTTTTCTTTCTATTGGGTAGTCAAGCAAGCCTTTAGAGGACTGTTAAGTCCAGGAAGTGTACTTCTGTTCGTACAATCATTAACTTACTTCCAGAATAGTTTAGAAAGATTTGTCAGTCATTGGTTGGATTTGTTCGAGAATATTATTTATATGCAGCAGTTTTTCAACTTTCTCGACAGTCCTACCCCCATGGTATTGAACATACCCGGAGAAAAAATCCCCACTCCGATTCGTGCAGGTATTACTTTTGAGCAAGTTGATTTTCACTATCCAGATGGTAGATTAGCACTCAAGGATATTTCTTTTACCCTTTACCCAGGACAAACAGTCGCTATCGTTGGCGAAAATGGCGCAGGTAAAACCACTCTAGTCAAACTATTAACGAGGCTTTACGACCCCACCACAGGACGGATTATGGTTGATGGGATAGACCTTAGAGATTTAAATTTAGAACAGTGGCGGCGGCAAATTGCGGGGGTTTTTCAAGACTTTGGCCATTACTCACTTACCTTGGGCGAAAATATTGCATTAGGAAATTTAGCAGCGTTAGAACATCGAGAGATTCTTAGATATGCAGTAGAAAAAGCCGATATCGTCAAACTAGTTGATGATTTTCCCAGTGGGGAAGATACACAATTGGGTAAACAGTTTGGCGGTACAGAACTTTCTGGAGGACAGTGGCAAAAATTAGCTCTAGCTCGTGCTTTTGTTCGCAAAGAAGCCCAACTACTACTTTTAGATGAACCTACCGCAGCCCTTGACCCCCGCAGCGAGTGTGATTTTTACCTGCGGTTTGTGGAACTAGCTGAAGGCAAAACTACCATTCTGATTACCCACAGATTAGCCTCGGTGCGAATGGCTGACCGGATTTTAGTCCTCAAAGATGGTCATTTAATTGAGGATGGTACTCATCAAGAACTTTTACAACTGGGAGGAGAATATACCGCGCTTTGGAATATGCAGGTAGAACAGTACGGAGTGTAATACAAAAAAACTTAATTCTAGGACTTACGCAGAAATCATCTTCCACTCTCATTTCTCTGTGTCCTCTGCGCCTCTGTGGTTCGTTATTCCATCAGTCATGAACATCAAAAATCCGATTCCTTGGCTCATTGGGCTGACTGCATTTGGTTTATCTGGAATGGGTATTGCTTACTTCAGCCATTGGTATCAACCCAGCAAAAATGATATTACAGATTTAACAGTCCCTGTCACTACCAGCAACTTAAACATTAAAATCAAAACCAATGGAGTTGTCCAACCAGTTCGCAAAATTAATATTAGCCCAAGAGAAGCCGGTCGAATTGCCAAACTCTATGTAGATGAAGGTAGTTCTGTCCAAAAAGGACAATTAATCGCAGAAATGGAGCGTCAAGCCTTTCAAGCCCAGGTGAATCAGTATCGAGCGCTGTTATGGAAGGCAAAAGCCGAATTACAAGAAAAGCGTAAGGGTTACAGACCGGAAGAAATTGCCATAGCTCAAGCTGATGTGCGTAAGTACACGGCGCAAGTGAGGGAAGCTCAATCTCGCTTGGCATTAGCCTCTCAACGAGTCAAGCGCAGGCAATATCCTACATCTCAAGGAGCAGTATCCCGTGATGATTTAGATGCCGTCTTGAACGAAGAAAAAAGCGCTAGGGATAACTTACAACAAGCTAAATTTAGTCTGATATCTGCCCAACAACAAGTGAAAAAACTACTTTCCGGTTATCAAACTGAGGAAATTACCAAAGCTGGTGCTGAAGTAGCTCAAGCAACTGCCCAATTACAATTTTACGAAAATCAGTTAGAAAATACTTTCATTCGCGCCCCTTTTGCTGGCTTAATTACCCGACGTTTTGCCCAAGCAGGTGACTTCGTAACTCCAAATACTTCTGTTTCTACCAATGAAGGGGGAACTAGTGCCTCCATTGCTGAATTATCCAGTGGTTTGGAAATAGAAGCTAAAGTTCCCGAAGTGAATATGGCGCAAATTCAGAAAAATCAGCCTGTAGAAATTCGCCTTGATGCTTTTCCTGATCAAGTTTTTCAAGGGAAAGTCCGTCTGATTGCTCCTAGAGGAGTTAAGGAAGAAAATGTCACTTTTATGCGAGTCAAGATTGCTTTGGCAACGGGTCAAGATAAACTCAAGGTAGGGCTAAATGTGAAGTTAACTTTTTTGGTGAATGACATTCGCAATGCCTTGGTTATTCCTTCGGCTGCGGTGGTTTCTGGGAAGGGAGGGCAGGTGGGTGTACTGTTACCAGATAAAGATAATCAAGCAAAATTTCATCCTGTACAGGTAGGAATTACTTCTGGTGATAAAACGCAAATTTTGAGCGGGCTTTCTGAGGGTGAACGGGTTTTTATTCAACCACCAGCTAATCAATTAATTGATGGTATTGATCGTGTTACTGGATCTTAGGGACTTCTAATAAAAAATATTTAAATAAACGAACCACAGAGGCACAGAGGACACGGAGGAATGAGAGTTTAAGAGATTTTTTGTGTTAGGTGGTTGGGTGTTTTTTATGTAAGTTTCTCTTTTTATGAGTTTAAATTATGAATTTGCTGGAAAGTGTGAATATGGCTTTTGCAACTCTCGCTGCTAATAAACTCCGTAGCGGATTAACTATGTTGGGAATAATTATTGGCAATGCTTCAGTTATTAGTATGATTGGGATTGGACAGGGCGCACAGAATCTTGTGTTGGGTAAACTTGAGGCGTTTGGAGCAAATCAACTGACGGTATATAGCACTTTTGAAGATGATGAAGGCATGAAATTTCCTGATGCTCAATTGGTGTTATCAGATGCAGAAGCAATTAAAGCTCAAGTTCCTAGTGTTAGCAAAGTTGCGCCTATAGATGAGCAAAAAATGTCAATTAGTTTTAATAACAAGTTAACATCAACAACTGTTAAAGGCACTACGTTCGATTTGCTTGCTGTGCAGAATCTTACTCTTGTCACTGGCAGAATGTTTAACCAAATACAACAGCAAGAACAGGCTCAAGTTACTGTTTTGGGTGCAGAAACTAGTCGGAAACTTTTCGGCGATGAAAATCCTGTAGGGCAAGAAGTTCTCATTAATAATATATCGTTTCAAGTGATTGGTTTATTGCAATCAAAGGGTGCATTTGGTGGGGAGAATTCTGATCAAACTGCTATTGTTCCCCTCACAACATTTGCTAATAGGTTAGTGGGACGCAGATCAATATCTGATATTCCTCTCAGTTATATTTTAGTGACTGCCAAAAATAGAGATAGTATTCGCGCCGCAGGTTTTCAAATTACTAATATTCTGGCTCGACTACATGGGAAAAAAGATGTGGCTGTTTTTGCTAATAAGAAGTTTCAAGAATTGGTAGTTCAGGTAACTGGTGTTTTGTCATTATTATTGGCATTAATTGCGGCTATTTCTTTGTTAGTGGGTGGCATTGGTATTATGAATATTATGTTGGTTTCTGTGACTGAACGTACTCAAGAAATTGGGTTGCGTAAGGCAGTTGGGGCAACTCAGAATGATATTTTAGCGCAATTTTTAATTGAGGCAATTATTCTCTCTCTTTCTGGCTGTTTGCTAGGCATAATTGTAGGAGTTGGGGGAACTATGCCGTTAGCCTTCTTCACGCCTTTGACTCCTCAATTTCCTCTATATGCGATTGTTGTCGCCGTGGGAATATCCGGGAGTATAGGCTTGATTTTTGGTGTATTTCCAGCCCGACAAGCAGCAATGTTAGACCCAATTGTTGCCCTGAGAAGTGGGTGATTATTGAGATTTTTTACGTCACTCCTTCCAATTCCTCATCAGTCAAATCATATAACTTTCGCAACTTATCCAACTTATCTCCATCAGCTTGCCATAAACCGCGTCCCGATGCTTCCAACATTCTCCCCACAATATTTCTAAAAGCTTCAGGATTGGCTTTGCGTAATTTTTCCGCCATTTCTGGATCTAAAGCATAAGTTTCTGCGGCTTGATCATAAACCCAATCATCTTGAAAATCAGCAGTACCACCCCAACCAATTAAAGCCGTCATGCGTTGGGAAATTTCAAAAGCACCACCAGAACCTTGATTAGCCATTGCGTCAGCCCATTTGGGATTTAATAACTTAGTTCGGTATTCCATTCGCAATAAATCATCTAAATTGCGGGGTGTGGTGTCTTTAGAAAAACTTTCGACAAAACTGGCTTGTACTTTTTTTCCACTTTGCTTTTCGGCAGCTTTTTTCAAACCTCCCGTATTGGCATAATATTCCTGAATATCAGTTAAACCATATTCTACCGAATCTATTTCTTGAATAATGCGATCGCTAGTTTTTAATAATGTCTGCAATATTTCTGGTCTAGCTTGTCCTTTATCATTTCTACCATAACTAAAAACATTGCGACTTTCCCAAGTATCCCCCAACTCTTCGCCAGATTCCCAATTACCATCAACAACTCTATCATTAACCAAAGAACCAAAATCACCAGAGGGATTAGAAAACAATCTTGCGGAAGAATTTTCCACACCTTGGGCTTTTAAAATCAAAGCGTGTTTTCTAATAAAATTCATTTCCTCCGGTTCATCAATTTCCGCAGCCCGTTGAAATAAATCATCCAATAATTCAATGATATTCACAAAACTATCCCGGAAAATACCCGATAGATTTGCTAACACATCAATACGGGGATGTCCCACCTCAGCAAGAGGTTTTAAATCATATCTAACAATGCGTCCAGTTCCCTCCTTCACAGGTTCAGCACCCACCAATTCCAAGAGAATTCCCAAAGATTCACCCTTAGTCTTAATAGCATCCAAACCCCATAATAAAACTGCTACAGTTTCGGGATATTTCTTATTTTCATCTAAAGACTGAGAAATAATTTTCTTAGCAATTTCCTTACCCCGTGCAAAAGCAGCAGGAGAAGGCATTCTATAAGGATCTAAAGCATGAATATTCCTACCCGTAGGTAACACTCCAGCACCATCCCTTAACAAATCCCCACCAGGTGCAGGAGGAATAAACTCACCATTTAAACCCCTTAAAAGATTAGTTAACTCATCAGTAGATTGATTTAATAACCTTGTAATTTCCTCCTCCTCTCTGTGTTCTCTGTGCCTCTGTGGTTCGTTTCCAAAATAAGCATCCAAATACCCAGTTAACTCCTCCTGATTTGGTGCTTCACCTAAAACGTGTAAACCAGAAGAAAAAAGACGATTTTCGAGAACTTGGAGATACTCATACAACTTCACCAAATAATGATCAAAAGCGTGATTACTAAACATCCTCACATTTTCCGGCGTAAAGGGAATACCCAACCTTTTCGCATCATCAAAAGGACAATCCACCTCCAAACCAGTATCAACTATCTTTTTACAAATGCCTTCTTTTAACAGATAATTCTTTTCTGGATCTTCTCGATATTCAGCAATTAAATCGCGGATATTTACCAATTCCTTATACAAACCAGCGCGTCCATAGGGAGGGACATTGTGAGAAATTAACACACCATAACCGCGACGTTTGGCTAAAATTGATTCTGAAGGATTATTTGCGGCATAAATGTAGAGATTGGGCATATTTCCTAAGAGAATATCAGACCAAGAATAGCCAGTATTTCCTAATGGTGAACCTGGCAACCATTCTACCGTTCCGTGCATTCCAAAATGAACAACTGCATCAGCTTGAAAATCGTTTTGTAACCATTTATAATAAGCTGCATATTGAGGATGGGGGGTTAAATCTCTTTCAAACATTAACCGCATGGGATCTCCTTGAATTCCCAAAGGTGGCTGGACACCTATCCACACATTTCCTAATTGTACACCACCAATATTAAACTCGTCTCCATAGGTTTTAATGCCGCTACCAGTCAGATATTTCCATTGTTTTTCAATGCGAGATGTAAAAAGATAGCCTAACCATTTTTCTAATGTTCTAGCATTAACAGTTGTGATGTCTTTTATGTTATTTTCTACCAGGGGATTAATTTCATCCGCTGCTTTAATTTGGCGAATTAATTCTTCACCATCTTCGGGAATTTCACCAACTGTATAACCCTGTTCTTTCAGTGCATGAAGTAATTTAATTAAACTGCGAGGAACGTTTAATAATGCAGCAGTTCCTACAGCACCATAACCAGGGGGAAAACCATATAAAATAATGGCAATTTTCCGTTGAGAAATAGGTTTTTGGCGGAGAGAAATCCAGCTTTTAACTCTATTAGTTAATCGCTGTATTCGTTCAGGAACTAAATAAATTTGTTCCCCAACTAAACCACCGAGAGGAATTGTATCAATTGCGCCATCTAATTCTGGCAAAGCATATAAGACAACACTTTGCAGACCGCCTACGCCTTGCCTTGTCCAAGAATGAATGTCTTGAATTAATAAGGGTGCAGCGACGATATACGGGACATTTTTAGCTGTGAGAATGCGTTTAGCTACTTCCACCTGTCTTCCGGCTTCCATTGAACCAGCCGGACCACCAACCAGGGGAAAACCAATGGTAGAAACTATGGCATCAATTTTTACCGATTCTGCGGAAAGGGAAAGGGTTTCAATTTTACCTCTTTGACGTTCTTGGGTTTCGTAGTCGCTGGTCATCCAATCTCTAACGGCTACGTGTCCCTCTACACCGTTGATAAAGATGGGTAAGGGAGTCAAACCCGCTTTTTCAAAATAGCGGATTAGTTGGGGAATATAGGGCAATTTGGTGATGACGTGCTTTCGGTAAAGTAAAATACCGATGATTGGGGACTGGGTAATTTTATTCCTTTCTTTCTCCTGACTCCTGACTCCTGACTCCTGACTCCTTCTTTGATACCATTCTAAGTATGCTTTGGGTGATGTAAAAAATCCTTGATAATCAGGATGTAATAACCCCATATCGGGGGTTTCCATGGGTGGGGGTATATCTCCAACTTTTAAATCTAAGTATTTTTCCGCAATTGTCCAAAATAGGGAAGCGACGTTTTCTGAACCGCCGGCGTTCCAGTAACCATAGATAATTAACCAGTTACGAAGGTCTTGGACTTTTTGGACGGGGATGAATTTTAATAACTTTGGTCCGATTTTCAGGAAACTGATATAACCGGCAAGTTTGTCTTCTTCTTTACCGTTGCTGAATTTGTCCAGGATGAATTTAATGGGTTTGGGCATTCCTGCGGGTTTGTCACCAATCGCAAAAGCTCCTATTTTGGTTAAACTCATTAATTCCAGTGCTGACTCGAAAATGAGCCGGATAGGGATGTTAGCGACACGCTCCCGCAACCATACAACTTGGTCATAATCAAAGAGTAAGCTACCAAAGAATACATCTGCGTTTTTAAGTGCCGCTGCTACTTCCGTGCTATTGGTGGTAATATTGCGATCGCTAAATACTCGAATATCCAACTCTGGACACCGGGAATTAGCCAAATCAGCCGCTTTTCGGTACAAGTCCGCGTTAAACGATTCAAACCCAGCAATCAAGACAATGCGTTTCATTATGCTTTTGCTACGAAATATTTCTTTACATTGATCTTAAACATTTTTGGAGATTAATGGGGGAATCTCTACCTAGAGATTAAAATAATGTCTATGCTTTTTGGAACTATATTAACCAGTAGCAGACTCTTGGCATAGTAAAAAAGTCAATTAAGGAGATACAAATGAAATTCGGTATTGATATTGGTCACAATTGCCCTCCCGATAGTGGTGCAGAGGGAATTAAATCCGAAAATAAGTTAACAATGGAAGTGGGTAATAAGGTTATAGCTAAATTAGAAAATTTAGGACATACAGTAATTGCCTGTAAACCGAATAGTGCCAGGACAGTAAATCAATCTTTAGGTAGCCGGTGCGAAAAAGCCAATAGTAACCGAGTAGATATTTTTGTATCTATTCATTTTAATGCTTTTAATGGACAAGCTAATGGAACAGAAGTATTTGCTATTAGCGACGCTGGCAAAAAAGTTGCCCAAAAAGTATTAGATGAAATTGTCAAATTGGGCTTTTTTAATCGTGGTGTTAAAAGTGGCTCACATTTGTATGTTCTCAGAAGAACAAATATGCCAGGAATTCTTATAGAATGTTGCTTCATTGATTCTGCCAAAGATATACAACTATATGATGGTGAAACAATGGCTAATGCCATAGTTGCCGGCTTAACAGGTAAAGTAGCAAATACTCCTGTAAATCCTGTTCCTGGTGTGTCTATTCCTATTGCTGTTCCTGTTCCTAATGCTTCTGTAAATACTGTTATAGATGAAGAACAGAATAAAGATAAGAGCATTCTCCGACTACAAAAAGCTTTAAATCGGCTGAAAATTACTGATAAAAATAATCGGACCCTAGTCGAAGATAATAGCATGGGACAAGCTACATCTTCCGCAACGGAAAAATTTCAGAGAATTGTGGGAGTTTTACCCACAGGAATAGCAGGTAATACTACTTGGGATGCTATCAATCAAATATTAGCTAAACGAGTTGTGCAAGGAACTCATACTAGTGGTGTAATTATCAGATATTTACAATATCGTGTCGGTGCTGATCCTGATGGTATCTATGGTCCACAAACAGAAGCAGCAATCAAGAAATTTCAACAACAAAACGGTTTAACTGCTGATGGTATTATTGGGGCAATTACTTGGCAAAAATTGGTAGGTTAGATAAATTTTCATTTAATTTATTGATCCCTAATTCCTCAAAGAATACGACTGATAAATAGGGAGTAAATCTCCCTCTTCCTATCTGCGAAAATGCAAAATTGGCATAGCAAATAAACCCCAAGCCAAACCCGTAATCAAACCAAAAGGCGTAACAATATAATTATTAAAATCCCATAAACCGAAAATCTGCGCTGCTAACTCCAACGGATAAGCCATCATTAATACACTAGCAAAAGCCGCACCAGTCCAACCATATTGACTTAACCAAAAAACGCCTTTGCCATTAGTTAAACCATACAAAATCCGAGTCATCAATAAACCTGATACCGTTCCATAACAGCGCATACAAACCGCCATAATAAAAGGTGGAGATAACTCCAAACCCATAGTAGGCTGGGGACATACATGATTACCCATAAAGTAAATAATATCCGCAATCCCCGGAAGCAAAAACACGCCAGACGCAGCCAAAAAAGGAGCAAGAGGGGGACCAAAAACCATCCCAGCTAATAGGAAATCCGCAAAAAAACTCACCCAATTAACTTGTAACCCTCTTAACAAAACTACCCTTTCCATATTCTCTCTGTGTCCTCTGCGCCTCTGCGGTTCGTTTTCTGCAATTAGTATTATAGGGTAGAAAACACCCAAAATGATTATAAATCATCATCTGGATCTATCCCCATTGCCCGTAAACGTGCTGCTAATTGTGCAGCTTTAACTTCTGCTTTTTCAGCCCTTAATTTTTGTAATTGGGCTTCTTCTTGACCTACCAATAACAAATTACCATCTAAATCCCACCAGCGTAGCCAAAGTTGTTCAGGATTATTTAAGTAACTTCCTTGCCATAGTCCCAATTCTACAGCTAATGGCGCAATAGGATAATGTCCACGTTCGTTAGGCTGCATTTTTTGGTAAGCAAAATCCACCAAATGATAAACTTCTAATTTGCTATTATTCACTTCATAAATAGCATAGTAGGGAACGCGGATAATGCGCTCGTATACCCAGAATTTACCAGGTTTTTCACCTTCTTTTAAACCCGGTAGAGGAGTTGTATCTCTTTCTTCTTCACCATTACCACTAGCTAATTCTATAGCAATTAATGGAGGAATATATTCCCGCCATAAAACATAAGAACGGCGAATTTTACCTGCTAATTGTGGTGCTACATCAGGGACATAAAACCAGTCTGGTGCTACTGTACCTTTTTCTGGTGGTTCTGTTTCTCGCCAATAAATACCACAATCTTGACCTATACAAAATTGTCCATCGGGATGTAATATTTGTAAAGTTTGAATTATTGAATCTGTGATAATTATACTTTGAGGATGTTCTTGAAAGTTTTTCACGAAAGTACCATCAGACTCTGGTAGTTGAGTATGATCAGGAAACTGCGGTGGTATAGCAATATCAGCCAGGGTTTCACTCATACTGTTTAAAAGATTGCAGTTGTTAGTTTAGTATTATATCAGAGAACAGGAAGCGCGGAATTACTGAATATTGTATTATAAAGGTTATACAGTCATCTATCACAGTTTATGATTTGCTGCTTAAACCCAGATTGTTCCCAACCTATCAACCCTGATGATAACGAGTTTTGTCAAAGTTGCAGAACCCCGTTGATAGCATTATTAATCAATCGCTTTCGAGTATTGCGGGTGCTTTCTGCTGAAGGTGGTTTTGGGAGAACCTATTTAGCGGAAGATAGCCAGAAACTCAATGAAATTTGTGTAATCAAGCAACTTGCACCTAAACAGTCGGGAACTTACGCTTTAAAAAAAGCTACAGAATTATTTATTGAAGAAGCTAAACGTTTACAAGATTTAGGAGAACACCCGCAAATACCAACGCTGTTTGCTTATTTTGAAGATAATGGTTTTCTCTATTTAGTACAACAGTTTATTAAAGGGGAAAATTTATTAGATGAATTAGCACAAAAGGGAAAATACAAGGAAACCCAAATTCGGGAATTATTACTAGATTTATTACCATCTTTAAAGTTTATTCATGAGCGCCAGGTTATTCATCGGGATATTAAACCACAGAATATCATGCGCCGAGCCAGTGATGGTAAATTGGTATTAATTGATTTTGGGGCATCGAAACAATTAACTACCACAGTTCACACCCAAATAGGAACACGAATAGGTACTCATGGTTATAGTCCACTGGAACAAATTCAGCTTGGTGAAGCTTATCCAGCCAGTGATTTATTTGCTTTAGGTGCAACTTGTTTTCATCTTTTAACAGGGGTTCATCCTTTTAATTTATGGACAAGAAATGGTTTTAGTTGGGTGAATAATTGGCGACAACATTTACCTAGTCCTGTGAGTCAGGAATTGAGGGAAGTTTTAGATAAGTTGTTGAAAATTGAGATTCTAGAACGGTATCAATCTGCGGATGAAGTCATCAAAGATTTAAAAATTACTCCTACAGGTTATGTACCTCCAATAGCAAACAAAAATCCATCTTCGGGAAATTCTAAAACTAGAATAAATCGTATAATAGATCGTCGCGTTTTTATCTATGGAGGATTATCTTTAGGTGCTGTAACTGTTGCAGTTATAGGACAAAGTTTATTTTTTAGGAAGCAAAATCAAACTTCAATTTCAAATAACCTGAAAACCTTTAGTTTTGAAGTGGTCAGCACCAACGCAACCGGAAACATCATTAACCGACGGAATGAAAGCGCAAAATATTTCACAGAAGATTTGGGAAATGGTGTGACATTGGAAATGGTGGAAATCCCAGGGGGAACATTTATCATGGGTTCACCGGAAAACGAAGCAGGAAGGGATTCAGACGAAAGTCCCGAACATCAAGTTACTGTTCCTAGTTTCTTCATGGGAAAATATCAATTGACACAGGCACAATATCAAGCTATCATGGGTAGTAACCGTTCTAGATTCAAAGGCAATAATCGCCCAGTTGAACGAGTCAGTTGGAATGATGCAGTTAAATTCTGTGAAAAGTTAAGTCAAAAAACAGGAAAAAACTATAAATTACCCAGTGAAGCTGAATGGGAGTATGCTTGTAGAGCCGGAACTACTACACCATTTTATTTTGGTGAAAGTATTACCCCAGAATTGGTAAACTATGATGGTAATTACACTTATGCTTCTGCACCAAAAGGCCAGTATCGTCAACAAACCACAGATGTAGGTTCTTTTCCCCCTAACGCTTTTGGTTTGTATGATATGCACGGTAATGTGTGGGAATGGTGTCAGGATAATTATATAAATAGTTATAATAACGCGCCTACAGATGGTAGTGCCTTGACAGGGCAAAGCAGTACAAAGCTGCTGCGCGGTGGTTCGTGGGGCAACAATCCTGTAAATTGCCGTTCTGCTTATCGCACCTACAACGATCTCGACCTCAACGACCTCAATATTGGTTTTCGGGTTGTATGTAGTGGTGCGGCGAGGACTTAGTAGCCCTTTACACTCTTGCTCTTTTGCCCTTTTCTTTTCTTTCTCTTTTCCCTTCTTAACCCCCGCCGTTAGGCGGAAAAATAAAATTTTTTCTTTCGACAATAAAGCAGATTGTGGTGTCTTTGCTTAGGATAGCACACATTTTTTAAATTGTCAGAATCAGGATATCCAGGATTTAAGGATTTACAGGATGTTATTGATAAATTGCTGGTTTTCCTTTGCGTCTTTGCGTGAAAATGAATATTCAATATTGTCAGAATCAGGATTTCCAGGATTTGAGGATTTACAGGATGTTATTGATAAATTGCTGGTTTTCCTTTGCGTCTTTGCTGCTTTGCATCTTTGCGCGAAACTGAATATTGTCTGAATCAGGATTTTTGTCATGTCCATATTCCTATCCCTAAATTAGTTTAAATGAATTAAGTATTTATAATTTGTATTTTGAAAATTTTATGTTGAAAATCGTATATATTAACATTAATCATAAACTCTTAGGCTCTTCGGTACTTGTTATGCTAAATTATTTTTTTTAAATCCCAAGATCCTTGTTATATAAGGATTTTACATTAATTTATTGGTTATTTTGACAAATTTGGTATCAAAAACAATAAAATCCTTTATTTATATGGGTTGTGGGGTAAATAAACTCATATTTGGCATAACAGGTACGGAAGAACCAACTCTTAAACCCTAAAAACACAACTCAAACAAACATCCTGGAAATCCTTAAATCCTGGATATCCTGATTCTGACAATTTAATTTTATAATCTCATGAGTTTTGACAACGTTTGTAAACTACTAGCAGAAAAATATCCCTTTGATTTTGCTAAATGGTTACTTCCCCAAGAACCAAAAACCATCAAAGTCTTAAAAACCGAATTGAGTATAGAACCAATTCGCGCTGATTTTGTCACCTTCTTACAAACAGAAAATCGGATTTTACATATTGAATTTCAAACCAACCCACAATCTAAACCTCCAATTCCGTTTAGAGAGTTAGATTATTCAGTGAGAGGATGTTTGAAAACTTTTTCGTGTGGGATCTGACACCCGCAGATCCCCCTAA
>NZ_VIKY01000187.1:0-424 GCF_009711925.1 Dolichospermum sp. UHCC 0352
TAATATTCATAGATTTCAATAATTTCTAGGTTTACTAGCGGTGGGTATTGTGGTATTAATTTCATAGATAAACCTCATTTTTATTATGTTAATCCATTTACTAAATGATATCACCACCGCCAAGAAATTCATTTCTTGGCTAATAGCAAAATTCAGCTAAAGCTGAATGAAGATTGATATTTATGCAGTCTGTTTTAACAGACTTTTGCTATGAGACTGAGAATTCATTCTCAGGCGGTTTGGTAGGATCATGTAAGATGTATATTAACAGCAAAAAAATATCAATCAACCCAACATGGTATTCATCCCTGGGTTAAATCTCAAAAACCAGAATTTCAATTTATTAAATTTTCAATAATTAAAAGGATATTAAGTAGGTGAACGGAAAAAAACCGAAATATGTAACGAAAAGTAAAATCGCCCA
>NZ_VIKY01000018.1:0-1434 GCF_009711925.1 Dolichospermum sp. UHCC 0352
CGCTACCTCCGCTACCTCCGCTACTTCCCCTACCTCCCCTACCTCCCCTACCTCCCCCACCTCCCCCACCTCCCTGCTTGACAGACTACTAGAGGGGTTGTACCTGCGTAATTCCAGAAAATTAGAGTCACATTTGGAAACTTCAACCTACTATGACTTCTCAACAGTCTAACAACCTGCCCCTATGGGTACAAGATAGAAACAAGGTAATTGCAGCCAGCACTGATGCTCAATGGCGCAATCAAAAACCCCCTGACTATAGCCGTTCTCAGCAAAACCTAGCAAAAGAGAGTATCCACCATCATCTCGAAGGTACATTAGAAGCTATAGTTGAAAATCTGGTGAGAACCTTTGAAATGGAAGTGTCATGGAAAACTAACCCCGAACAGTGGTTATCTATCGTCAATGACAAATTCCGGGTAACAAGTAATGGTGGTCAAGAATACACCGCTGCCGAATTAGGTAAATCAGGTACTTATAATTTGTTCATGGCTGATTCTGAACATTATAAAGCTTCAGAGGAAAGTTTTGAATCATCCCATGATATCTTTCATAGTACCTTTCCTCAAGGATTTCCCTGGGAAGTATTGGCAGTTTATTCTGGTCCTCCCAATGTTACATTTAAATGGCGACACTGGGGACATTTTCAGGGTAAGTATAAAGGTTATGCACCCACAGGGAAAACAGTTGAAATTATCGGTATGAGTGTTGCTCATGTCACCGAAGATTTAAAAATTGTTTCCTTAGAACACTATTTTGATAATGCCCTATTCTTAGAAAGCCTGACAGCAGGTGGCAAACTAGAAAATAGTGAAAATAAGGGCAGTGGTTGTCCTTTTGGTTCTTGGTTTAAGGGATTGAAGAAAAGTTAATCGCTCAGGGTACAGATTCAACACTGTACCCTAAAATTATAGCAGATCCCCGACTTCTGTTTTCATGATGTTAATAAATGATGAATTAATACTAGAAGTCGGGGATATTACCACAGTAACCTAAAATTATAGATTAGTCAGCAACCAAAGAAAATGCAAACATACTATTACGTTTTGGCCAGTCAACACTTTCTTATGGAACAAGAACCAATAGACGAAGTTCTCAAAGAACGGACTCGTAACTATCATGAACAAGAAAAAGAAATTGATTTTTGGTTAGTTAAGCAACCCGCTTTTTTAGAAACACCAAAAATGGCAGATATTAAAAAGAAATGTCCCCAACCTGCGGCAGCCATTATTTCCACCAATTCGCAATTTATAACTTGGCTAAAACTGCGGTTAGAGTATGTGATTACTGGAGAATTCTCCGCCCCTAGCGACACTATACCAAATCCATTAGCATCCCTTACCACAGCTTCTTAATAGGGAACAGAGAACGGGGAACGGGGAATATATAAGAATTTCACCTCTTCCCCAATTACCAATTACCAATTACCAATTA
>NZ_VIKY01000188.1:0-6357 GCF_009711925.1 Dolichospermum sp. UHCC 0352
CTCCTGACTCCTGACTCCTGACTCCTGAACTCCTGACTCCTAAAATGTTTACACCCCAACAAACGCAAGATGGTTCTTTTACCTTTTTTTCCACAGAGTTTAATGAAGCCTTTCATAGTCACTATGGAGCAAAACAAGAGAGTTTCTTGAAGTTTGCTGTTCCGACTCGATTACCAATATTAGCCGAAACGGGATTTGTGCGGCTGCTAGATGTTTGTTATGGTCTAGGATACAATACAGCGGCAGCTTTACAGACAATTTGGCAAGTAAATCCTCGTTGCCGTGTGGAAGTGATTGGCTTAGAACTAAATCCCATTGTCCCCCAGGCGGCAATTAACCATCAGTTATTTAATGGTTGGGACGACAAATATATAAAAATTTTAACTCAAATAGCGTTTGCACATCAAATCCACATAGATTATTTGCAAGCTACTTTACTAATTGGTGATGCTAGAAGCTTAATTGTACAAGTACATGAATCAGGTTTTCAAGCAGATGCAATTTTTCTTGATCCCTTTTCACCTCCGCAATGTCCACAATTATGGACAGTGGAATTTATCCAAAAAGTATCAGAATGCTTGCATCAAAATGGGTTGCTGGCTACTTATTCCTGTGCTGCGGCTGTAAGGACTGCATTGTTAGCTGCGGGTTTGGTTGTCAGTTCTACTCCACCGATAGGAAGACGGACTCCAGGGACTATTGCTGGACATCCCAAACATGGTGAGGAATCAACTATATCCTCTTTACCGCCTCTTTCCCAAGCTGAAGCAGAACATTTACGAACTCGTGCTGCTATTCCTTATCGAGATCCTAGTTTAAGTGATACTGCTGAAATGATACTCAAAAGACGACAAGAAGAAGTGCAAGTTTCTACATTGGAATCAAGTTCACAATGGCGCAAAAGGTGGCGAAGATAGGGATTGAAGACACTCTGCTGGGAATCGGCCTAAATCCTGGAAGTCATCATTGCAGGTGTAACAGAGGTATTTTTGATACTATAAGGGCTGGAAATTGCTACTTCAGTTGCCCATCCTGGCTTGAGATTCTGGAACAAACGATCAGGAGTCATGTCCATAGTAGCACAAAGAGGATCATTATAACCGTTGCCAGGCCCCCATTCCCAGGCATACCAGCCAATTTCGTGTTTGTGACATTCTTCTAAGATGGTTTTGTAGTCAATTTCTCCATCTGGACTACATCCACTTTTATTTTCACCAGCATAAGCTCCAAATTTGGAGAATTCGCCGACGATTAGGGGATAACCTAGATTAACTGACTTTTGCAATTGCGATCGCACAAAGTTAGCATCAGCACCATTAGATATACCCCAATAAAGGTGAACTGAAAACAGTAAATTGTTGTCTGGGTCAGTTTTGAGTAAAGTAGATGCAGTAGCATCGAGGATGCCGAGATTTTTACCCCAGTCGGGAGCATCTATTACTAAAGGAGTACGAATTCCTGCGGCTCGCATAGATTGAATAGCTGTTGTATAACCATCAATAAATTGAGCTTCATTCACCTGATCATTTCCTGCTTCATTGGCAATATTAACTAATAGATATTGTTGATATTTCTGGATTAAATTGACAACATTAGGCTGAACCCAGTAATCAACCAATGTCTGAAGACGATTCCATTCTCCTGTCGCATCATGTAACTCAATCATGGGAATAAGTTGATTATTTATGGCATTATTAATCAGTTGATCCAGGACATTAATATCTGTTGTCCTTTGTTGAGTTGTGATAGCCCAAACAATTCTGACTGTATTTGCCCCCGTTTTGCGAATTTCTGGGAAAGAAATACTGCCAGTGGGATCTTCTCCATCCCATACCGACATTTTGTTAACTCCGCGCAGAATGACTTTGTTGCCAAGCTGATCATATAGGTTTCTACCCTGGATATAAAAAGTAGTTTTTTGAGGAGTGTTGCGATTAATTTTTTGACGGTTTTTTTTGAACTTAACCAACTTAGCAACAGCTTCATAAGAAAATAATAAATTAGCAGCGAAACCAACTCCAAACCAAGTTAAAAATTGACGACGATTCATAAATAAATCCTTATTTTTAATTGCAAATATTTTTATCAGTATTGCTCACTTGGGAATTGTTTTTGAGATAATTATCTAACCAGTTACAACCCCGATCAATTAGATGATCAAAATCGAGAGTTTCGGCATTCCAGATTTCCACAAGTCCATCATCACTCACCGAAGCAATTTTTTTGCCATCAGGACTGAAGCTAACATTCAAAAAAGCATAACCATGTCCTTCAATAGTTTTGATTTCCTGACCATTTTCCACATTCCAAAGTCGGATTGTGCCATCAGAACTAGCAGAAACTATAATTTTGCTATCAGGACTAAAGTTAAATTTAGTAACTCCCGCAGTATGACCTTTAAAAGTTTTGATTTCCTGACCTTCTAAACTCCAGAGTTTGATGGTTTTATCCTGACTACTAGAGGCAATGATCTTACCATCAGGACTGAAACGAACATTAGTGATATAACTATTATGTCCTTTTAAAGTTCTCAGGTTTTTTCCTTCTAAGTTCCAAAGTTTTATTGTCCCGTCATGATGACCAGAAGCAATCATCATGCCATCAGGACTAAAATTAACACTACGAACCCTACCACCATTTCCTATCAAAGTTCTCAGTTCTTGATTATTTATATCCCATAGTTTGACTGTACCATCATAACTAGCAGTTGCCAGAATTTTACCGTTAGGACTAAAGTTGACATCAATAACTTGATCTTTGTGTCCTTGAAAGGTTTTAATGTTTTCACCATCAAGACTCCAAATCTTAACCGTTTGATCAAAACCTACAGTGGCAATTGTATTACCATCGGGACTAAAGGTAATGTTCCAAATCCGATTCCAATCAAGATTACTGTTGGGACTAATAGATTTGAGTTTTTGACCATCAATACTCCAAAGCTGAATAGTTTTATCATCTCCTGCTGAAGCAATGATTTTACCATCGGGACTAAAATTAATAGCCCAAAGAGAGTCAGAATGTCCAATTAAAGTTTTGGGTTCTTGATCAAGATTCCAAAGTTTAATTGTATTGTCAGCGCTCGCAGAGGCAATAATTTTATGATCGGGATTAAAACTCACACTAAAAACAGAATTATTATGCCCTTTGAGAGTTTTCAATTCTTTACCTTCAATACTCCACAATTTAACTGTGTTGTCAGCACTACCAGAAATGATCGTCTGACCATCGGAGCTAAAGCTAACACTAGTAACATAATTGTCATGTTTGCCAATAGTTTTGAGTTCTTTTCCATCTAAATTCCAAAGTTTAATAGTAGTGTCTCCTCCCGCAGTAACTATGGTTTTTCCGTCAGGACTAAAACTAACATCAAAAATAGATTGATTACCTGCTTTCCAGGTTTTAATTTTTTCTCCATTTGCACTCCAAATAATTATAAATCCCCCTAAATCAGCCGTAATGATGTTTTTGCTATTAAGACTACAACTAATACTCCAAATAGGAAATTTATGACCTTTGAGAGTTTTAATTCCTTGTCCATCAATACTCCAAAGTTGAATAGTATTGTCTTGACTAGGAGCAGCAAGGATTTTACTATCAGGAATAAAACAAAGACTATTCATGAAATTATCTTGGTTATCTTGTCCTTTTAAAGTGATTAATTCTTCTCCATTTATTTGCCATATTTTGATAGTATTATTTGCACTTATAGCCGCAATTATTTTATTATCTGGACTAAATTTAACATTTCTAAACATTTGATTATTATCAATAAATCTTCTGATTTCTTTGCCATTGATATTCCATAGTCTCACTGTATTATCTTCACTAGCAGTAGCAATTATTTTTCCATTTGGGCTAAAAGTTACACTTCTGACAGCATCATTATGTCCTTCTAAACGATTTCGTTCTCTGACTTTATAAACTGCTCTTTGTAATGCTAACTTTACTGATTCTTTAGTGTTAGCATCTGTCCAAGTTGCTGATTTTAATTGCCTAGCTGCTTTTAGGGCTGCAATTAAAGCATCAAGTTCTCTATTTGAGTTTAATAAAGCATGGGAAGAGATGCTCAAAGATGTGATTTTTTCTAATTGTATATCCTTAATCATTCTATTTGCCCAAGTTCCAGTAGACATCGCTATAACTATGCTAATTACTAATACTCCTCCTCCTATTTGAATCCGTTTTTTAGCTTTTTGATTAGCTACTAATAAAACATCATTTGCTGTTGCTAAAATCCCAGATGCTTCTGCTTCTATTTGCAATTTTTTCTGAATATCTCGCTTTTCTAATTCCTGACTAGCATCTAAGAATTTACGATCTAAATCACTCAAACCTTTATCTGCTGCCCAATTACGAGCGTCTTGTAAACTTTGACCACGTAATAACCGCGATTCATCTTGAAAATTGGAACTTACCCAAATATTTAAATTTTGAGAGTAAGGTCGAATATTTGCTAATACTTTATCAAGCCATATTTGATTAAATATTTCTGCATAAATACAATTGTAAATCCGCAATTTCCCCTGTTGTTTAACAATTAATCCTGTTAATCTTAATTGAGTTTGTTCAGGACTATCATCGGCAATTATTTCTCCATGGTTTAATATTTGCTGATATAATCCTAATAATCGTCCAGTTTGATTTTCTGAACTTTGTAAAATTCGATCACGGATAGTTTTTAAATGTTCTGGTTCATCTTGTGCTTCCCAATTTTCGATAATTTGAGTTTGGACTAATTTCTCTACATATTCTTTTTCCTGAAACTCTGGAAATGAATTATTAGAAATACAAATTAATTGACAAAGCTTTTGGGTTAAAAATGGTTGTCCTCCAGTCCACTTTAACACCTCTGCTAATATTGCCTGTGGTCTAGCAACTATGTCCTCTAAACCTTGCATTAAGGATTCTACTTCATTTAATTGAAATCCATTTAATTCGATAGCTCTACCAATATTAAAAGGTGTGCGATTTTTATCAGCAATTAAATTAGAGGGAGTTGCTACTCCTAATAAACAAAAGGTGAGCCGTTGATATTCTGGATTATCTGCCCGTTGATTATAACAAGCACGAATAAAGGCAAAAAAATCATCTTTAAAACTTATCCTTAAAATACTGTCAACTTCATCAATGAAAATGATAATTTTTCCGGGAAATTCTGTTAATAGTACATCATCAATTAATTCACTTAATCGTTGTTTAGGTGGTAAAAATTCCCGTTCTCTCCACCAAGTCCCAAAATTCACTTTTTTAGACAAACCAAAACCCCGCAACAACTCAGAAACCAATCCTCCATACCATTCAGAAGGTGTAACATGACTACCAATTCTAGTTAAATCAACTGATGCACATTTTATTCCTTCTTCTTTAAGCTGTTTCATAGTATGTACGCGCAGACTCGACTTACCCATTTGCCGCGAGTTTAAAACATAACACAAATCTCCGTTTTTTAAGCCTTCATAGAGGTCAGAATCAGCTTGTCTAATCACATAAGTAGGATGCTGATATTCTAGACTGCCTCCGAGTTTGTAGTAGTTGAAATTTGTCATACTATTTAAAAGAATGCAGAATTTAGAATTTAGAATTTAGAATTTAGAATTACGTTTTGCAACGGGGATTTTACCCCGACGCAAAACCCGCTGCTTGTAGAAGCAGGGGACTTTAACCCCCAAAGGTAAGTTAAGTAATTTAGGCATCTTGCCTGCTATTAGTGTATTTTATGGAGATGAGATTTGCTATCAATGAATGAATATAATTTAAAGGGTTTCTCCAGAAAAAACATATATTTTGGGATTTACCTGATTTTTTATGACATTTACTGATTCTTTCATATACAACTGATTTTTTAGGCAAAAATTCTCAGTTAAACCACTGATTTTTTAGGTATAGACAGCAATTAAATAAAAGAGCATAATCTTAGTTAACGAACGGTTTGCGATTCAAATTCACAAATAGAAATCCAAAGGAAATTTTATGAAAGTTAAAAAACTCGGTTTGGGATTATCAACACTTGCAGCCCTGTCAGTATTTACAAATCTTGCTTTTTCTCTGCCTGCTGTAGCACAAACATGGCAACGAGTTCCCGGTTGTGCAAAGAAAATCGCCCTTGGTGGTGCTGGTGCTTGGGTATTAGGTTGTGCCAAAGGTGGCAGTGGTGGTTATCAAATCTTCTCCTGGAATGGTTCTGCTTGGGATTTAGTTCCGGGTGCGGCTGTAGATATAGCTGTTGACTCCAGTGGTACTCCTTGGGTCGTTAGCACCGGTGGAGAGATTTTCCAAAGAAGTGGCAATTCATGGCAACGAGTTGCTGGTTGTGCCAAAAAAATCGCTGCTGGTGGTGCTGGTCCTTGGGTATTAGGT
>NZ_VIKY01000189.1:0-5078 GCF_009711925.1 Dolichospermum sp. UHCC 0352
AATTACCAATTACCAATTACCAATTACCTATTCCCACTCAATAGTTCCAGGTGGCTTAGAGGTAATATCATAAACCACACGGTTTACACCTTTTACTTCATTGACAATGCGGGTAGAAATTGCTTCTAATATATCGTAAGGAATTCGCGCCCAGTCTGCGGTCATGCCATCTTCGCTAGTGACAATTCTTAAAACAATAGGATAGGCATAGGTGCGTTTATCACCCATCACCCCAACGCTACGAACTGGTAACAGAACCGCAAAAGCTTGCCAAACCTCATTATATAAACCACGTTGGTTAATTTCTTGACGAACAATTAAATCAGCGTCTCGCAAAATATTCAAGCGTTCGGAGGTGACTTCACCTAAAATACGAATTGCTAAACCAGGGCCGGGAAAAGGTTGACGTTGGACAATTTCTTCTGGTAAACCAATGGAACGCCCAACTTTGCGAACTTCATCTTTAAATAGTTTTCGCAGTGGTTCTACCAGTTTAAATCTCAAGTCTTTTGGTAAACCACCCACATTGTGATGACTTTTAATTTTCACTGCTACCCGTTCACCACTTTTTGGATCAACGTTGGTATCAGCAGATTCAATCACGTCTGGATAAAGTGTCCCTTGAGCTAAGTAGTCAAAATGCCCAAGATCCCTTGATGTCTCCTCAAAAACACTGATAAATTCATGTCCAATGCGGCGACGCTTTTCTTCGGGATCAGTTACTCCAGCAATAGCTGAGATAAATCGTTCGCGGGCATTAACATATTCTACAGGAATATGAAATTGTTCTTTAAATAACTTTACTAATCTTTCGGGTTCTAGTTTTCGCATGAAACCCTGATCAATAAATACACAGGTTAGCTGCTCACCAATGGCTTTATACAGAAGAAAAGCTAGAGTTGAAGAGTCTACACCGCCAGACAATGCTAATAATACCCGTTTGTCTCCTACCTTGGCGCGAATTTCCTGAATTGATTCTTCGACAAAAGCGGCTGTTGTCCAAGTTGGTTCACAGTCACAGATATGGTAAACAAAGTTGCGAATTAAGGCTATACCACCCTGAGAATGGACGACTTCGGGGTGAAATTGCACACCATAGAGTTTTTTGTCATGGTGAGCGATCGCTGCACAAGGAGTATTATCAGTATGTGCCAGTAACTCAAAGCCAGGAGGCATATTTGTGACTGAATCTCCATGACTCATCCACATGGTTGCACCCTCTTCGACATTAGTTAATAAGTCTGTGGGGTCATCTATGTATAGAGATGCTTTACCATATTCACCCCGTTCGGCTTGGATAACTTCCCCACCCAGTTGATTAACCATGAGTTGCATACCATAGCAAACACCGAGAACGGGTATTCCCAATTTCCAAATTTCTGGGTCACAATGGGGAGCGTAGTCGCTATATACGGAATTTGGTCCACCGGAAAGGATGATACCTTTGGGGTTGATTTCGCGTAACTGTTCGGCTGTGGTGCGATAGGAAATAACTTCTGAATATACTTGAGTTTCGCGGATACGACGCGCAATTAATTCAGAATATTGAGAGCCAAAGTCTAAAATTACAATTATTTGACCTTTAAGTTTCCCCAAATTTTCTGGTGTTTGAGGTATTTTTTCGGTTGGTAGAGTCACCGCTGTATTCATGCTATGGAGGGTGTGTTGTTAAGGATAAGAAGTCTGGACTGTGATTTTTATGATTTTTGTGATTAATGGTGATAACAGATTAATGAATCATCTAAACAAATTAATTATACAAATCATAGTTAAAAATATTTATTTGTGGTACTTACGATAATTCCTATTAATTTAGCACAATTTTTCCAGTAATATCCAACCAGTTTTACTTTTTACGAGAATTTGGCGATCGCGGTCAAAAAGTACAGAACCACAAGCTATCATGGTTTTACCTTGTTCATTATGGCTATTCATATATTCTTGAGTACGGGTATCAATGCTTTCTGCAATGGAGCTATAAACCTGATTTACCCAATTACTACCACTATTACTATCGAGAATTCTCAGATGTTTTAATGCTGCTTCTGCTGTAGGACTCTGAAAAATGGTTTGAATATCGGAAGACTCTAATCCTAGCATAGCAGAATGGGCAGTTAAAATTTCCCGGCGACCATCAGCTAAATGATGATGAGTGTGAAAGATTCCCCCCGCTAGTTTCATCAATTTACCGTGATAACCAAATAATAAAATTTCTTTTACACCTAAAACATCAGCAGCGACTAACATGGGTCCCAACCAATTCGCAGTTTTTACCATTTGTGCGGGGTTGATACCGAGTTTTTGGGCTAAATCTAGGCCATTTTCCCCAATACAAAAGACCAAAGTGGGAAATTGACTGGCTTTTTCGGCTAAATCAGCACGAAAAGCTGTTAATTGATCTGGTGTACTTAAAGGTTGAGAAATCCCTGTTGTTCCTAATAAAGACAGTCCTTCCACTACTCCAAACGCCGAATTAGAAGTACGGACCGCAAGCGATCGCCCTTCTGGTAAAATAATTGTTACCTTGATTTTTTCCGTCGGTTTTAATAATCGCTGTAAATTTTCCTGGAATAACTTTTGGGCATAACCATAAATTGCGGCTTTCCCCTCACCATTGAGTTGCTTCCCAATCCCCTCTCCACCCTGAATAATTACCGCTTCTCCATCTCCCTCGTACCATGCCACCATCGCCCAAATCGGTGTATTCTTTGTTAAATCTAGGTTATCACCTGGATCACTGCGAGTCATAGCCAAAGCCTGATTTTCTGATATTCCTGCGACTTGTTCAATGGGTATTTCGGCAATTTCAGCAGGTGTAATCAAATCTACAGAAGTCACAGTCAGGGGTTGATGATAGCGTAACCAATGCAAAGCCGCAACAGCAGCAGCACAAGCAAAAACGGGCAAAGTGTATCCAGAACGCGACATATTAACAATTTAAAATTAACAATTCAAAATTCAAAAAATCTTACCCACTCTTCATCTAAATTCCCATTTTTGATAATAAAACCTGCATATCTTCCCAAGAAATATCTTGTTGAAGATAACGGGGTGAATCAGGATTATAGGGACTTGCTATTCTGTCAATTGCGATAATTGTAGCTTTATCTGGTAACACTGGGACATCTGGATCATAAGCTGTTGGGCGCATCAAAGAACTAGAAAAGCCTTTAAACACAGCAATTTGATCAGGTTCATCATCAATTTTGACAGTGACGATGAGAACTTCTTGGGATTTTTTGACTGTATATTGTTCCAGTCTTTTACCAACAGAGTTATTCATTAATTCAGCGGTCGGAACTACGATTTTTGTGATGAATTTGATTTGGATGATTTATTGATCAGGAAAACAAGTCGGAACTATGATTTGTGTGATGAATTTTATTTAGATAATTAATCCGAATAATCACAGTTCAGAATTTTTTCTAACTTTTCAATTGCTTAATGTGTAGCGGAACGTCCATGTTTACCGAGTTTAACCGCGACAAAATAACTTAAATAAATTACGTAAATTGCTAAAGTCACTATCCCCAAAAACCCTAGAAAAGCAGGTTTGCTATTGTGGTGAAAATAGTCTTTAAAGATTAATGGTGCTTCTAACCAGACACTACAGTAAGGAGTTTTAATCGCAGTTCCTGAAAAAGCACAACCTAGGAAGGGTAAAAGGGCTATTGCCCCTAAACTACAATAAACTGTTGTCGCCCAACGCCAAGAAGTAAAACTTAATTTTAATGGACTATGGGGATAATAGTCAATTTCATCATTGATATCTACCCAAAACCATAGCGCAATTGGGATCAGAATCCGCGCCATTAAAGCAGAGATGAAACTAACTCCAAAGCTACCAATCATTAAGTACATACTAACAATTAATAAACTAGCCACTCGCCAGTAAATCATTAATAAGCGTTGCATTCCTTCAGCTTTTTGCACAAATGCCCAAATTGAAAGAATTAAAGGAATAATCAGCGTAAATAATAACGCTAGTCTATAATCCATCCAAACATAAGGGCGAAACCATACTTGTGTCATAAAGTCAATAACAAAAATAGAAAATTTGTGAATAGATATTTGATAGCGTTAGCTATTCTAGAAAAATTCAGTTTGGGGACTTTTCTCAAAAGCGAAAAACGGGGAGTTTATTCCCCGTCTAGTTCAAATCCATTAATTAATGGAGGTTTAAACCATTGATATTCCAGTAAATTGTTACTTAATGAAAAAAGCACAACTGCTGATTCTAATCTTCGTACAGACGGCACTCATCTGCTTCTGGGTTAGCATCACAATATTGCTCTAAAGCGTTTTTAGGCTTGATTTGACGCTGGTGAGAAGCTTCCGCTTGCAATTCTTCTACAGCATCCCAAGCAGCAGCACATTCAGCGGAGTTGCTACCTGAGATATCACATACAGTGCGGGCTTGTTCAAGTTCTTCTTGGATTTTTTCTTGAATGTCGCCAGTAGCTTGTGTTTGGGTGTTAGTCATGATTATTTCTCCTTATGTTTTGTTTATACTAGTATAGAAAAAATTTGAAAATTGTAGTTTTCTGTTTCTGAGATCACTAGTTTTACACTTTTGGTGATAATTCCAGTGGCTAATATCTTGCAAATAGGCTTTTGGCTCATTCAGCGAAATATGTCCAGAGTATTATCCCATGAATATCATAAGCTGTTATACTTATAACTTACCAGATTTTCATTTTGAATACAGACTTTGAATATCGCTTATAAGCCTCTGATAGTTTAGCGTAAACTAATATATTCGCTTATAAGCTTAAAGTTTTATTGATATGAATTTAATTATAAGAGACTAGGCTGAAAACCCTTGAAGTTGAGTTTTGGAGCGTGGTGGTCAGTGAGCAGTTCGGCAAGCTCACTGTAACACTTGTCGAACTGCGGAAAAACTCAACTGTCCTTTAGGCAAGGGATGAAAGCCAGATAGAGGCTTCAGCCTCCACTGAAAGTTTTTCCTGTTGACAAGATTATGATTCGTGAGTTAGCATAGCTTCGTGGTGTTTAGGTCGAAACCATGATAATTTACGAGTTCAAAGTTAAAGGAAAAGATAGGCAGTATCGCGCAA
>NZ_VIKY01000190.1:0-470 GCF_009711925.1 Dolichospermum sp. UHCC 0352
CCCTAAACCTGCAATCATCGTTGTTTTCAGCCAGGATTATTTGCAACTATAATTTCATTTGAACCAGAATTAACTGCAACTGAGCCAGGATTAATTGCAACCAGCCTGCAATCATCCGTTTCGACCAGGATTATTTGCAAATAGACTCAACGCTTTGCCAGAACTGAGTTTTCAGTATTGACAGAGGTTTGTTAAAAAACTCATTAGAGAATTTGATAGATTAACTTTGAATTCAAGACCCAAGTTTTTTAACTGAAAAACCAACGGTTTTAGGTTCTCTAAGCCTTACCAGTGTGGCAGTAAAGAAAACATTCGTTTGTTTTACTTTTATAGTTGCAGATAATCCTGGTTCATACCGATGATTGCAGGTTGGTTGTAAATAATTCTGGTTCAGTTGCAATTAATCCTGGCTGAAGCACAATTATAGTTGCATTTAATCCTGGTTTGAAAGTGTCTTAATTGCAGGTTTG